>JBGPOG010000052.1:0-12846 GCA_041487935.1 Chthonomonadia bacterium
CGTTTAGTGCATGAATGTCAACTTGCAAATTCAAAAACAGATCCCTACGGGATGACGGGGGCTGTGACAGTTTCTTACGCTCAACGCCGCGTTAGGCGCGGTAAAATGCTCGGGATGACGATCACGAAAAAACCGCCGAGCTCGCCTCGATTGCAACAACATCGGTGCGATCCGGCGGTTGTCCAAACCAGAACTATTCAAACCGCAATGCTTCGATCGGGTGCAGAGAAGCGGCCTTATTGGCGGGATAGATGCCGAAGAAAATACCCACGCCCGCCGATACAACCAGGGCGGCCATCACCGCGGCGGAGTTGACAATCGTGTTCCAACCGCCGACGCTGGCCATCAGGATCGCCGTACCAATCCCCAAGCCGATTCCGATCAGGCCTCCAATCAGCGAGATGATGGACGACTCGATCAGGAACTGCATCAGGATATCCCTTGGAGTAGCTCCGATCGCTTTCCGGATGCCGATTTCGCGGGTCCGCTCGGTGACCGACACGAGCATGATGTTCATGATCCCGATTCCGCCGACGATCAATGATATGACCGCAACTGCGCTCAGTAGTGAAGTCATCGTGTTCGTTACCGACTGCTGGCGCTCCATCAGCTCGGTCTGGCTGCGGATGTTGAAGTCGTCGTTGTCCGGAAACGGCGGCTGCAGATGGTGGCGGTTGCGCAGGAAGTTGGAGATCTGCTCCATGGCGAGCGGCATCATTTGCTGGTTGACACATCGAATCCCCATGAAGCTGATGGTGTGGCGATTCAGGATGCGGCGCATGGCGGTCGTGATCGGCATGATAATGAGATCGTCCTGATCCTGTCCCCAGGCCCCAGTGCCTTTGGGCTTGACCATGCCCAACACTTTGAAATCCTGGCGGTTTATGGAGATTGTCTTACCCGTGAGATCGATGGAAGAATCCCCCGCCAGCTTTTCCGCGACTGTAGTGCCGACGACACAGACCTTCAAGTTTCCGTCAAGCTCGCTCTGGGCGAAGAACCTCCCGCGCTCTATATCGACGTTGTTCACGAACGGGTACTCGACGGTTGAGCCGGTGATGTTGGACGTTGAGTCCTTGTTTCCCAGGCGGATCTGGACGTTGTCGCGGACCTGCGGCGCCACAGCGGCTACTGTCTTGCGAAAGTTGCGCGCGATCATCCGAGCGTCATCGAGAGTCATGCGGTTGGTTTGGCCTACCTGCGTGGCCGACTTCGCGGTCGTCCCCGGTTGTCCCGAGCTGGTCGAGGCCGTAGATGAGTTCGCGGCTGATATTCTGATTCGAGACGCGCCCGGCCAGATGGAAAGCATGTTCGTGCCCAGTGAGTTCACGGTTTCGGTAACACGCTGAGTCGCCCCCTGGCCGATGGCGACGACCAGAATCACCACCCCGACTCCGATGATGATACCGAGCATCGTCAGGCCCGTCCGCAACTTATTGCTCGCCAGTCCGCGCAGCGCAACGCGAAGGCATTCGAATAGGTTCATGTTTGTTTGAAGTAACCAGCGATCAGCGATCACCCAAATTTGACAGTTCGTTGAGAATTAAGATCAGAATTCCTGCGTGTTTACACTACACGGCCCTTACCCTGGTTCCCACGGTCCTCCGTGGGTAACCGGCCATGCGACGCTCCGCGGCGAGTTCCGCAATCTGGTACGCGACGCTGTTCTCATTGATTTCTGTACACATTGGCCGCGGAGCGGCCGGACTGGGTTCCCACGGAGACCGTGGGAACCAGGCGTATACCGGCGACTGCCGACCGATCACTGAAGATTGCCAACCAGCCCTTTCTGTTCCAATTTTCGTACTCGCTCTCGCTCTCGCCCGGCCGCCATCTCCGCCAGCATGTCTACTGCGCGAAGGCGATTATGGACCGGCTCGTCATCAACCACTCTGCCATCCCGAATGTGAACCTCTCGGCGGCAGTGCCGGCCGATATCCGTCTCGTGAGTCACCATCACGATGGTGATTCCCTCTTCATTGAGCTCCTGGAATATCTGCATGATCTCTTCGCCCTGCTGGCTGGCGAGGTTGCCGGTGGGTTCGTCAGCGAGAATTAGGCGCGGCTCGGACGCCAGGGCCCTTGCAATCGCGACCCGCTGCTGCTGCCCTCCTGAAAGCTGGTTCGGCTTGTGGTCTAGCCGGTTGCCAAGACCGACCCGCTCGAGCGCCGCGATCGCTTTGTCGCGCCGATTCCTGACCTTGCCGTAGAGCATCGGCAGCTCCACGTTTTCCAGCGCGGATGTCCTTGCCAGCAGATTGAAGCCCTGGAATACGAAGCCGATCCGTTTGTTCCGGATGCGCGCCAACTCGTACTCGTCCATGTCCGAAACCTCGGTGCCATCGAAGCGATACGAGCCGGACGTCGGGATGTCGAGGCAGCCGATAATGTGCATCAAGGTCGACTTGCCCGAACCAGAAGGTCCCATGATGGCGACGAACTCGCCCGGATAGATCTCGAGATCAAGTCCATCGAGCGCCTGGACCTCCTGGTCGCCCATGACGTAGGTCTTGAATACCTCCCGCAGTAGGAGCATCGGTGGCTCGTTCGGTTTAAATCCGTTTCCGTTCTGGGTCACGATTTCTTCTTCTTGTCTTTGTTGCTGGGACCGAACGGCGATTCGGGACCGCGTTTCTTCCGGCCATCGTCCATGCCGGCGAGCACGATCGTCTCGCCTTCCTTTAGGCCGTCCACAATTTCCGTGTTCACCCCATCGCTTCCGCCAACGGTTACCCGGCGATGAACCGTGTCGGTTTTGCCGTCCTTCTTTACGACGACGCTTACCGATGTGCCGTCCGCACCCGCTTTGACCGCTTCCGACGGAACCAGCAGCACGTCCGGGCGCCGGCCCGTTTGAATGTTGACGCTGGCGGTCATGTCCGGCTTGAGCTGGCGTTTCGTGTCTTCGATCTCGACGGCTACGTCGTAGGTCACAACGCCTTGCTGGATCGTTGAGCCGGAAGCGATTTTCATCACCTTGCCGCGGAAGGCATGGAGGGGAAAGGCGTCGACCGTTACGCTCGCTTCCTGGCCGAGTTTGACCTTGCCGATGTCCGTCTCATCCACGAAGACGTCGACCTGCAGCCGGGTTAGGTCGGCAACGATGATCAGAGTCGGAGCGGAAAGTCCGGCCGCGAGCGTTTCACCTTGTTGAGCGGCAAGCTGCAGCACGGTGCCGGAAATGGGTGACCGGATAAAGGTCTTGTCGAGCTGCGCGCGCCAGTAGTCTACTTGCGATTGTGATGCCTTGACGGTATCGTCCGCCTGCCGGATATCCTGGTCTTTCAAGGTGTCCTGCGCGCGGTTGCCAAGAGCGCTCTTGAGAGCGGCTCTGGACAGGTTTACCTGCTCGCGGGCGTTGTTGACATCGGCCAGCTTGACCGCAGTCTGGTGGGTACCGGCTTGCGCGGAAGCAAGCGACGCCTTTGCGGATTCTACTTGTTGTTCCGCCTCGGTCACCAGGTCACGCGCCGACAGGAGATCTGCGGCGACTTTTTCCTTTACCAGTTGGAGGCTCTGCTGCGCGGATTGTACCAGGGATTGGTTGACGGAGTCATTGGCGATGGCGTCATCTACCACGGCGGCCGACACGAATCCCTTTTTCAGCAACGCCTGTTGGCGGGTGAGATTCGACGTTGAATTTCGCGCATTGGCTTTGGCCTGGTTTAGCTGCTCCTGGGCGTTGGCGACCTGCAGATTTGCGGATGCCTGAACCTGCTTCTGATTTGACTTGGCTGTGGAGAGCGCTGCCTGTGCGGTTGCAAGCGCAGTTTCAGCCCGGCGGATTTCCGTGGGCTGCTGGGATGTCTGAAGTTGTGCCGCGGCCTCCGCGGATTCCAACCGCGCTTCGGCGCCGCGAAGATCGGCCTGGGCCTGGGAGACGTTGCTGCTGGTCTGCGTGCGCTGCATCCCGAGGCCGCTCTGCTGCTGCATCAACTTGGTGCGAGCCAGGCCGAGATTTGCCTCGGCCTGCTTGAGCTGGGCATCGATATCCGGCAGGTCGAGCTCTGCAATCACCTGCCCGGCTTTCACGTTACTTCCCACGTCGGCGTTTAGATGCTTGATGCGGCCCGTGATCTGCGAGCCGATCTTTACCATCGCGCCGGTTTGAGCCGTCACGCTCCCCGTGGCGGAAACGGATTCAATCAGCTCGCCGCGCGACACCTGGGCCGTGATCAGCTTAGCTGATGGGTCGTCTGCCGGGTGCGTACGAATCCAGGCTACATAACCGATCGTGCCGAGAACAACAAAGATTGCGGCCATAGGGAGAAGGCGAACTCCTCTGCGCGATCTGCGCCTGGCGGCGGCAGGGGATGCCGTCTGAGCATATGCCATAGGTGGGTCTTGGTCCTTTCCGAATTGCGGGGCGGTTTTCGCCCATGCCAACCATTAATCCATCCATTACTATTGATCGAATGCGCGGTTAAAGGGGCGAGGCGCGCCTCTTCCCCAATAGATTACTGCGATTACCACTCTCACGCAATAGAATTACAAGAATAAGATCGCTGCCTGTGCGGATTTGTGTCAACCGATACCATTATCGATCATAGAATACGGCGTTGTACCTGGCGACTGCGACGCGACGGAACTGCTTGCCTCCAGCAATGCCCTCAAACTGCGCAGAATACCTTCGCGTTCTTCCCGAGGCATTTGCCGGAGTATAAGTGAAATTCGTGCGACTCGGGCTGCGCGGCGCTTGCTCATAAGCTGGCGCCCGACCTCCGTCAAGGTCAGATTTCTCATCCTTCGGTCTCCGGACTCTGCAACTCTTTCGACGAGCCCGGCCTTTTCCAGGCGGTCGGCAATCTGCGTGACCGCGCTCACGGAGATGTTCAGCTCCTCGCTGAGGGACGACATCGACCTCGCCCCGGACTGAAGGATCGAGCACACTCGAAGCTGCGCCACGGGCATCTCGGCAACCTCATCGAGAGTGAATAATCGCCTCGCCACAGCGGGCAGCAGGCATTCGAGCTGTGCTGCGTCTTCGGTTATCATCTCGTCCGGCTCGTTTATCGTTTCAATGGCCATATGTACAGATCCACTCGATCGACAGGTCCCGCGGTTCTAGTGTAGTGTCTCCGACTCGTCCTTACAATGTGAAGGAAAAGCACCCATACGGGTGGCCGTCCGGCCAGGTTCCTCGCAAAGGCGGCTCTCCTGAAAATAGCCGACCCAACTAGGGCAAGTCGCTCGTGCTACGTCATTTTCATGCTTGGTTGTGTGCGCGGCACATGAGGTCTCCTAAGAAACTTCACCGTTTAGTGCATGAATGTCAACTTGCAAATTCAAAAACAGATCCCTACGGGATGACGGGGGCTGTGGCAGTTTCTTACGCGCAACCCCGCGCAGTGCGCGGTAAGGCGCTCGGGATGACGTTTAAACGCTTGCGTAACAATTTTGCACGTATCTCACTTAATACTCAATGCTCAGCCTTTCCTGCGATTACGATTGACGGCTCGACTGCCTTGTGTTATAGTGTGCCAGATTCAGTTTATCGAGGCGAACAGTGAACGAGCGGTATTCTGTCGGCATTAAGGAACTTCCCACCAACGAGCGGCCGCGAGAGCGGCTGCAGCAGTATGGCGCGGCTTTCTTGTCCACTGCGGAGCTTCTCGCCATCGTTTTGCGGACCGGCACCCACCAGCGTTCCGCAATCTCCCTCGCGGAGCATCTCTTGAGCGAGCACCGCAATCTGCGCGGAATCGCGAACGCGACGGTTCAGGAACTGGCGAAGATCAAGGGAATCGGTCCGGTCAAAGCCATTCAGGTGGCGGCGTGCGTCGAACTGGGAAAACGGCTTGCGGCGCACAATGAGAACCTGCAGCCGGTAATCGGCTCGCCGGAAGCCGCAGTCCATCTGCTCATGCCGGAAATGCGAATGGCGAGCAAGGAGCATTTCAAGACTCTGCTCCTCGATACGAAAAACCGGCTCATCCGGATTGCGACGACCTCGATCGGCACGCTCGACTCAAGTGTCGTTCACCCACGCGAAGTCTTCAAGGATGCGATTGGGGTGAGCGCCGCGTCGATATTAGTCGTCCACAACCACCCGAGCGGCGATCCCACGCCCAGCCCGGAGGATCGCAATGTCACGCTGCGCATTGCGGAAGCGGGCAAGATTCTTGGGATCGAGCTGCTGGACCACGTGATCATCGGAGACGGCAAATGGGTTAGCATGAAAGAGCGGGGCATGTTGTGACGTTTCGCTCGTTCTTGTTCGTAGATGGACTTGTGCAGCCATTCGTCCTTCATGCCGACGGGTGGACAGTACGTGCCAGGTACCGAGTTCTACATTCGACTGAGGTAATTGCAGAATTCGATTAAGCCATCGTATTCCGTCATCCTGAAAGGATCTTTTGATCTCACAGGTTGCTCAGAGTAAGTCAAAAAACAGATGCCCGGTACGGGTCGGTATGGACATTCCAGCATGACGGATTTGCGGTATTTTGCAATTACCTCGACTGTTCACTCGAATTATTCGCCGCAGAAATCGGGAGAAGTATGGAAACGTTTGAAAGCGTAGCTGCGCGAATTCGCACGGTGCTGGAGACCACCAACCAGGCGAGGGAGCTGGCGTTGAAAGAGTGCCGGGAGGTTATTAGAACGGCATCGCGATCCATTCGTGCCGTACACCGGCAAGAGTTCGAGGACGCTCGAGCGCTGCTGGGGGAATGCCGGTCGAGAGTTGAGTTGGTAAAATCGCTGCTGGCCGGGCACCCGAATCTCTTCCACGCCGGTTACGTGCACGACTCGCAAAAGGAGTATGTCGAGGCGGAGGCGATGTACGCAATCGTTCGGGGGGAGCCGATCCCGCCTCCGGAGGCACTGAGCGTAGAGCCCGCGGCCTACCTAAACGGCCTGGCGGAAGCCGGGAGCGAGTGCCGGCGCTACGTCCTCGATCGCCTGCGGGCAGGAGAGATGGAAGGGGCCGATCGCGTGCTTCAGGTGATGGACGACATCTATTATGAGATGATTACCTTCGATTTTCCCGACGCTATCACGGGCGGCCTGAGACGCACGACAGATGCGTTTAGAGCCGTGCTCGAGCGCACGCGCGGCGACCTCACGCTCACCTTTCAACAGCGCGCCCTTCAGGAAGCTCTGCGCGCACATTCTGCCGCTGAAGGCGGGCAATCGGAGTGAAAGTGCAGTCACGCTTGACGATCGATCCGGTCCCCGAAGTCTCGCTATCCCCCTCTTATGCGTCCGAAGCGCCCGCGACATTCGGCTTGCTGACCGTCCTGATGCCCGTCTACAACGAGCTATCGACCCTCCCAAGGGTCTTGCCGAGAGTTCTCGCGTCGCCGGTCGAGAAAGAGGTTTTGATTGTAGACGACTGCTCCACGGACGGCACCCGCGAGTACCTGAAGAATGAGGTGGAAGGCCACTTCGCCGGCGTTCGTGTGATCTATCTCCAGAGTAACGGAGGCAAAGGCGCGGCGATTCGCGCTGGTATCCCGCACGTTCAGGGAGACTACGTCATCATTCAGGATGGCGACCTGGAATACGATCCGCAGGACTACCCCGCGCTCCTCAAACCTTTAGTGGAGGACGCGGCAACCGTAGTCTACGGCAGCCGGTTTTTGACGAACCGTCCCAGGATGAAGCTGCCGAATCGAATCGTCAACTGGCTGTTGGCGGCGATGGTGCGCGTGCTGTATGGCGCCCAGATGACGGACGAAGCCACGTGTTACAAGGTCTTCCGGCGGGACGTATTGCAGGGAATGACGCTGACGTGCAAACGGTTTGAATTCTGTCCCGAAGTGACCGCCAAAGCCCTGCGCTCCGGAAACCGTATCGTCGAAGTGCCCGTACACTACGAAGCCCGGACCATCGCGGAAGGCAAGAAGATCCGCTGGACAGACGGCGTAGTAGCCATCTGGACGCTCATCAAGTTCCGGTTCTTCCGTTGATTGGCGCGATTATTCCAGAAGTCCGGGCCGCCCTCGCCGGTCCTCTCCTCGATTGGTATCGCATCCACAAACGCGACCTGCCTTGGCGCCGCCGCCAGGACGACCCGTATGCAGTCTGGGTTTCGGAGATTATGCTCCAGCAGACTCAGGTCGCGACAGTCATTCCGTATTATGAGCGCTGGATGTCGCGATTTCCGACGCTCGGGTCTCTTGCAGGCGCTCCCATCGACGACGTCATGAAGCTGTGGGCGGGCCTGGGATATTATGCGCGGGCGCGCAATCTGCACCGCGCCGCTAAGATTGTAGTCGAGCGGCATGGCGCCTGCGTTCCTGACGACCCTGACGCCATCAGACGGTTGCCGGGAATTGGCAGGTACACGGCTGGCGCTATTCTCTCGATTGCATTCAACCGCATGGCGCCAATCCTTGACGGAAACGTTATCCGGCTCCTTTCGCGTGTATTCGCCATCGATGGCGACCCGAAGTCGAGCCATAATCAAACCGCGCTCTGGCGCATGGCCGAGGATCTAATTCCGGATGGTGAAGCTCGGGAATTCAATCAGGCGTTGATGGAACTGGGCGCGCTGGTTTGCAAACCGTCCGACCCGGCTTGCGAGCGTTGTCCGCTCCTTGCGATCTGCCGGGCAGGCAATAGTCCCGATCCGACTGCGTGGCCCCAGCTTCCAAAGGGACGATCCACTGTTCGCGCAGCTCACGCGGCCCTGATATTGAGGCGCGAAGACCGTGTGCTATTGGTCAAACGGCCGGAACACGGACTGTGGGGCGGCCTCTGGGAATTCCCTCGCCTCGAGTGCGAGCCGCAAGAGTCGCCTGAGAATTGCGCTGCGCGCGCGGCCCAAGAGGTAGTCGGCGTGACCGCTGAGGTTGGCGAAAGATTGGCTAAGATCAAGCACACAGTGATGCATTATGGAATTACGCTCCATGGGTTCGAGGGAACGATCGTTTGCGGGGACCCAGTTGCCGGGAACTGTGCGGAGTTACGTTGGGTTACTCCAAGTAATCTGCATGATTTCCCCGTTTCATCTCCACAGAAAGCCATGGTTGAGGCGGTAATTGCAAGGCTCGGATCCCGGAGCTGACGGCCCGGGCGACAATCTGTCGTCCTGTAAGGGCTATGAGTGGTGGGAGGGCAACTGGGGCAAGATGTCGAACTGGTTGATATTGGTTTGCAACCACTTTCCACAGGATGACCACACCGCGAATGCCCGATCGGAAGCAGAAAATCACCCCGCGCGCGCTTCTCGAACTAAAAATTCCCCACTCTCCGCACGTCAGCCCGGACGGTGCGCGGGTGGTTTTTGCCGTAAGCGAGGCAGATTTCGAAGAGAGTCGCTGGGTGTCGCGGCTGTGGCTGGCAGACGTGGCGGAAGGGAAATCCCGCCGAATCACGCACAGTTATGAGGGAGAGCGATTTCCCAGATGGTCGCCGGATGGGAAGAGTATTGCGTTTCTATCCAGCCGTCCGGACATGACCGAGCCACCGCCTGAACAAGAAGACGAAGAAGAGATGCACCGCGAGCAGATCTGGATTATTCCGGCGGATAGTGGCGAAGCAGTTCGGTTGACCAACGTCCGCGAAGGAGTCAGATCGTTTCAGTGGCATCCCGAATCGAAGACGATCGTCTTTCTAATGCCGGAAGCGCGCCCACAGCCGTTCCAGCACGTCCGCGATGACTCTCGAAAGCGCAAGCTCGACCCCGTGGTCGAACTCGAAGACCGTCATCGGGTGCAGTTTTGGGAGGTCGGTCTCGAAGAGCGCAAGCCAGAACTTCTTTATACCGGTGATTTCGGAATTGCTGAGTTCGATCTTTCTCCGGACGGCAATCGAATTGTCTTCAATACGAACTACTCGGGTGAACCCAACGACTACCATCGTTTCGACCTCTTCATTCTGGATATCGAAGCCGGCGAGTCGATCAAGCTCCTGGAACAACCGGGAGGGAAGTTCCAGCCGCAGTGGTCGCCGGATGGCGACAGCATCGCATTCGTCGCGAATCTCGACCCAAGCCTCAGTTATTCCCAGGAATGTGTTTGGCAGATCGCGGCCAGCGGCGGGGAAGCGAAGAACCTGTTCGCCGGCCTCGGATACGATGCGATTCACATGCTCTGGTCCCATCACGCCAAACAGCTTTACGCCAATGCCGCCGATCGGATGAATACGCCGCTCTTGACGTTTGATAACGGCGGATTCAAATCGTTGATTGATTCATCGGACGCGTGTTTAGAGTTCGATGCCGCCACGGACGGTTTTATTGCGGCGGTGCTCGAAAGCTCAATTGCAGCGCCCGAACTGTTTGCCATCGAATCCGATGGCAAGCCGCGTCCGCTCTCGGAGCTGAACATTGGGTTCACTGAGCGCTATGATCTCCCAAAGCAAGAGGTGATCCGTTGGATCAGTTCGGACGGGATGGAGATTGAAGGACTGTTGGTTTATCCGCAGGAAGCAGGAGGCGCGACGCAGGAGGCAGGAAGCAGGTCCCAGGAGGCAGGAAGCGAAACGCAGGAAGCAAGAACGGGGCCGCCAGATCAGGGTACCGAGACCGAATCCCTGATTGAGATCGAAAAAAAGCGCGTTTCCAACCCAACAACCCCATACCCACTCGTCATCCAGGTGCATGGCGGGCCAAAGGGGCGGGCGACGAACTCTTTGCGGAGCTACTACATGCACCCGGTTTGGGCGGCGGAGGGTTACCTGGTGCTGCAGCCGAACTTCCGGGGGAGCGAGGGGTACGGGAACGAGTTCGCAATCTCGAACCGGCGGGATCTTGGCGGAGGAGATTACCGCGATATTATAGCCGGCGTCGATTATCTCGTCGAATCTGACCAGGTCGACCCAGCGCGGATTGGGATCATGGGCGGCTCTTATGGCGGGTACATGGTCAACTGGGCAATCGGACAGACCGATAGGTTTGCCGCCGGGATATCCCAGTTTGGGATATTCAGCCTGGTAACCGATTACAGCAATTCCGAGTTGTCGCGCTGGGACCCCGAATATATGGGTGCGTTCTATTGGGAGGACCCGGAAATCTATCGACAGTGCTCCCCGGCAACTTACCTCGAGAACATCAAGACGCCCGTGCTGATCATGCACGGACAAGGAGACGGCAACACGTTCATCTCTAATTCCAAGGAGATGTACCGGGCTCTTCGCGAGCGCGACGTGACGGTGGAATTCGTACATTATCCTCGCGAGGGGCACGGGCTTCGCGAGCCAAACCACCGGATGGATGAAATCCGGCGGTGCCTTGCGTGGTTCGACAAGTATCTCAAGGGAGCCGGTGCGGCTCAGCCGGTGTATCGCATTGGGGACAAGATCGAGCACGAAGGGTATGAGCTGCAGGTGCTTCGCGCGGAAGACGCCGAATATGCGGGCTGGCACGAGGAGTGGGGAAGATTGCTGGAGGTTTCTTTCTCGTTAGCGAGCAAGGATCCGGTGGACGAGGCATGGCGGTTTGAGCTGGATGAGGCCGTGCTCGTACAGGACGGAAGGGACGCATGTCCGCTAAAGGGTGTGCCGGTGGATATCGGTGGCGGCAGGAATCTGGTTGCGGGAGAAAAACTTGGGTTGGACTTGCACCCGGACAAAGATACGGGGCGCCTGAGCGTAGGCATCGCCGTGACGTATCAGATTCCCGAACGAGGGGGCGATTTCGAATTGCGGGTGTCGGACTTTCCGCCCGTTGCAATAGCCATTGGGCCGAAGCCCGAGAAGCCGCCGCACGAGCCGGAGGCCGGCGTCGAAGCGGAGAGCACTCTTGAGCCTGAGGGCCCGGTGCAGGTTCCGCAACGCAGTGTTAGGTTGAAACCGGCGGCAAATAGAGTGCGGGGCTGAACCCCCGCGCTCCTAAGTGGCACAGTCCCTGCCTCCGCAGGCACGACGAATGCCCGCGAAGGCGGGGATAGCGCCCACGAATGGAGTGTCAAATGATCGCAGGCGCCCGAATGCCCGCGAAGGCGGGGATAGCGCCTTCTATTAGCGCCGGGGTTCAGCCCGGCCTGGATGTGGACGTGAAAACGCTCACCGTCACAGAAAGGACAGTGTAATGACAAGGGGCCTAATTATTCTGACGATCGCATTATGCTTTTGCACGATGGCCACGCGAACCGTGCGGGCCGAAAACAAGATTCCCGACGAGTATAAGACCAACGGGTTCTTCATCGGCTGCCAGGCATGGTCGTTCAATCACTTTTCGGTCTTCGAAGCCATTGAAATGACCGAGCGCGCCGGCGGCAAGGTGATTGAATTCTATCCCGGCCAGAAGCTGAGTAAGGAGGAGCCGGATGTAAAATGGGATCATAACGTTTCGGCGGAGGTCATCGAGAAGGTCAAGGCGAAGCTGGCGAAGCACCACATTAAAGCGGTGAACTACGGGGTGGTGGGAATTCCGAAGGACGAGGCCGGCGCACGGAAGATTTTCGAGTTTGCCAAAGCGCTGGGGCTGCGGGCGGTAACCACGGAGTCCGTGGACGCTATCGATACCTTCGAGCCGCTGGTGAAAGAGTACGACATCATGGTCGGCTTCCACGATCATCCCAAGCAGCCGAACAACCCCAGCTACCGGATGTGGGATCCGAATTATATCCTTTCGGTTGTGAAGGGCCGGGACCCGCGTATTGGCTCCTGCGCGGACACCGGACATTGGGTGCGGAGCGGTGTGAAGCCGATCGATGCGCTGCGGATTCTCAAGGGACACGTAATCAGCAGCCACCTGAAGGACCTTCACGAGTTCTCGCCCGGCGGCCATGACGTTCCATTTGGAACCGGCGTCTCCGACGTTCCGGCGATCCTGGACGAGCTGAAGCGACAGGGATTCGAAGGCAACATCTCGGTGGAATACGAGTACCGGATGGAAGATTCCTTGCCGGAGATAAGCCAGAGCATCGGGTATGTGCGGGGATACGGGGCTGAGAA
>JBGPOG010000053.1:0-12829 GCA_041487935.1 Chthonomonadia bacterium
AATTTGCAAGTTGACATTCGTACACTAAACGGTGAAGTTTCTTAGGAGCGCATTACCGCGCACTGCGCGGCGTTGAGCGTAAGAAACTGTCACACCCCCCGTCATCCCGTAGGGATCTGTTTTTGAATCTGCAAGTTGACATTCGTACACTAAACGGTGAAGTTTCTTAGGAGCCGCATTTGCGAGGAACCTGGTCAGACGGCCACCCGTATGGGTGCTTTTCCTTCACATTGTAACGCTGATATGGAGACGCTACACTAGTCTGTGCTGCGATTTCCCGTTCGATGGAATTCTACAAAAAGCACGGAACAAACGGCGATAAACGCGCGTCAATAACTTGATTTGGCAAGCGGCCAAATCGCATAGACCTGCAAACGGCGCTCTTGATCTACCAGGATCGAAGCGCCGGGCCGGCCCAGCGGAGCGCAACTGGATCCCCGCGGTTTCCTCAAAGGGGCACCATCAAAACAGCTTAGCGAACACAGGAGGTCTCACCAATGGCTACAACGGCTACAAAATCCTCATCCGCCGGACGCGGATGGCACGGCGATCCACGCGGCCACGCGGACGCCGGACGCAAGGGCGGCGCGAAGGTCGCACAGAATCGTGCCCACATGGCCGAGATTGGCCGCCGCGGCGGGGCGAAGGTCTCTCAAGACCGGGATCACATGGCGCAGATCGGAAAAAAAGGCGGAGAAAAAGTCTCCCAGGACCGCCAGCACATGGCCAGCATCGGCAAAAAAGGTGGAGAAAGCAAATAAACCAGGGATGAAGGCGGAAGGATGAAGGATGAATATCGAGCAAACGCCGGTCTACAGTCAACCAGCGTCGTCAGTCCTCGGATGAAGTGCATTTCAACCTTCATCCTTCATCCTTCATCCTTCATTTCGGCTCACCAATCCGCTATTGAACCATCGTCGTCGTGGAGCCAACGACCGACGTCCGGAAGCGACTCAAGCAGGTGTGAAGTTACGAATTCTTCATCGACATCGATTCCCAATCCCGGACCGGCCGGGAGGTCGATATATCCGTCCCGCACCTCAAAGGGACTTTTCAGGTAGCCTTTTCCTAAGTGTACGTATTCCTGGATAATGAAGTTTGGAATGCACGCGTCGATTTGAAGAGCGGCGGCCAGATTGATTGGTCCGTAGGGATTATGCGGCGCAACGGCGGCGTAGTGGCATTCGGCCATTCCTGATATGAGAATGCTCTCGCGAATCCCTCCGCAAATGCATGGATCGGGCTGAAGTATCTGAGCGGCGCCTTTCTCCAGGACCTCACGGAAACCCCATTTGGTGAAGAGCCGCTCGCCCGTCGCCAATGGAGTCTTGAACTGCCTGGCAAGTCGGGCCAGTTCGTCGACATTTTCCGGCAGTACGGGCTCCTCGATAAAGAAGGGATGGTATGGGCGAAATGCTTCTTCGAGCTGAATCGACATCGCTGGAGATACCCGGCCGTGGAAATCGAGCATGATGTCCACCTCATTTCCGACTGCTTCCCTGACCGCAGCCACTCGCTGAACCGCCTCCTCGACAACGCGATAGCTGTCGACGGGATGCACTTTCCCGGTCGGAAGGAACTTCAGCGCGGTCATTCCGCTTGAAGCCAATGCCTTTGCGCTTGCGGCTAACTCGTCCGGGATCTTGCCCCGAAGATGAGTGTAGACCCGTATCCGCTCGCGCGTCGGGCCGCCAAGGAGTTGGTACACCGGCGCTCCAAGCGATTTGCCGGCAATATCCCAGAGGGCGATCTCAAGGCCGCTGATCGCTGCACAAAGCGTAGGCCCGCCGCGCCAGAAGGCGCCGCGATACATAGAATGCCAGTGATGAACGATTTTACGGGCATCCTCACCGATCAAGTGGTGCTCGTAACTCCGAACCGCCTCCGCAACCACGTGCGCTTTGTCGCCGAGGCATTCGCCCCAGCCAACGATATCTCGATCTGTTTCGATCTTAACGAAGAGCCACCTGGGTTGAACGGGAAATGTGCTGATCCTGGTGATTTTCACGGCAATCTCCTCACGTGCAGGAATTACGGATTTCGAACGATAATCGGGAACAAAGACTAAAATAGTTCGACGAACAAGTAATATCGCAAATGAACATCCAACTCCTTCCGGACATCTTGGAAAGCGGACCCGGTACAGGCCACGACGAGTATATCGTCATCGTCTATGACAACGACCATAATACCTTCCAGGAGGTCGAATCCATACTGCGATACGCCACGGGATGCTCGGCACGTGAAGCCAAGATTGAGACCTGGGAAGTCCATAATCTGGGTAAATCGATCGTCCACCATGGCCCGCAACCCGAATGCCGGCGGGTTGCCGAGACTATCCGAACCATCGGCATTAAGGTCGAAGTCAAGTCGGAATCCATCTCTCACGCGTAACGCCCTCCTTGGCTCCAACCCGTTCCGGAATCTGCCGATAACATCCATAGACCGGTAGATGGAACAGGGAGTTGTCTCGGATGTACGTGGAGCAATCTGACAAGACAGAATTCGTCCGGCTACTTGCCGGCAACAATATTCAAATTGGGCCGATAGATGGGTTCCTTGACGCGCAGATCGTCGCATCGGTTACATTCTTCATCCGGTTTGCTGAGCCGAGCGCCCTGTCTTACGCAGCAATCGTTCGTGAGGCTCTCGCCGATCTTTTCCCAGAACCCCACGACCTCCTCGCCATATCACTCAACGAACGCACTATTGCCGCAGTCATTACTCCCCGCTCCGGCCAGGCGCTCGATCCCGTCCATATCCACGCGCTCGAGCAAGCGTTTCGGCGAGCGCTTTCCGGGGTCTCTGAAGTCAGTCGTATTGGGGAACCGGAGATCATTCCGCTCGCGTATATTAGCCCTGTCTCCGGTATTCAAGAGAATCTCGCCGCGCTGAACGAAATGCTGGAGACGATCGTCAACAAGCGGCTGCGCGTTCAGTTTCAGCCTATCGTAGATCTCGCATGTGGAAGGGTTCACGGATATGAGTCGCTGATCCGCCTCCCGCAAGACGGCTCTCTCAAGCGCGCCGGAACGCTGTTCAGAATGGCGGACGCAGCGCGCCTGGTCTCATGGGTCGACATCGCATACCAGGAGACGTGCTTCGAAACCTCCGTCCGCGAAGGGCTTCGCGAATACCTCTTCGTAAACATGGATGCTGACGGCCTGGCCCATCTCGATCTGGCGGACGCGTCGTTAGCCGACCGAGCCAGGGAATGCGGGATCGACCCGCGACTCGTGGTGATGGAGATCACAGAGCGCCAGGAAGTCGGCGAATTCCCACAGCTGATACAGTATATCAACGACTTGAGATCGCAAGGATTTCGGGTTGCGATCGACGATGCCGGGGCAGGCTATAACAGCCTTCATGCCATCGCCCAAATACGGCCCGATTTCCTCAAGATCGAGCGCTCGCTCGTACGAGGGCTCAATGTCAACATGACGCATCGAGCTCTCATCGAATCGCTGGCATTCTTCGGCGGGCGAATCGGAACAGAAGTCATCGCGGAGGGCATCGAGACGATGGACGAGCTGGCTGCGGTCGTGGATTGTGGCGTCCGATATGGACAGGGCTACCTTTTGGGTAAGCCGAATGATGACTTTCGGGGCGTGCGGAAGACGATCCGAGAGGAGTTGGCCAGTCAGTTTAGCCTTCGTTCGAAACGAGGGCTCGGCAGGTCCTATCCGATCAAGAGCCTCGTTCAGCGCGGCATCGTGATGCCTCCGGAAACGCCGGTAGCAGAGATCAGACGCAAATTCGAGCGGAACCACGATGTCGAGTGCATCGTTCTCTGCAGCGATGATCGAATCGACGGTACCATCACCCGTGACACAATTTTCGAAATACCTGAAGGCGGCCTGGAACGGCCGATTGCGAAGTATATGGACAAAAACCCTGTCGTTGTCGAAGCCATGCTGCCGATCGAGGAAGCCGCCAACCAATGCGCCTACCTTCTTAACGGCAAGCCCAGTGGACACCTGGTCGTATCTCAAAATGGAATTTACGCCGGAGAAGTGCCGATCAGGGAGTTGGTGCGGGCCGTAGCGACTCTTTGCGCCAAATTGACCCAAACCTCAAGGGCATAGCCAAATAGAAAGTCGCTAATAAGAAAGAAATGCGCCAGACCGGGGGAGATCGGCCTGGCGCCAGTTCCTTCCGTCGAAAGCGCCGGAATGGATGGTGAGCTTGGCGGAGCCGGGAACGCTAAGAAGGTGATAGATACCCGCGCCCCAACTCTTCCCACGACCCAATTATCGCATGCAGCAGCCGTTTTGTCTGTGAAGTAGTTCACAGCGGGGATGTGATTTTGTACGCAAAACTTGCTCGGTGTCTTTGAGTTATCCGCCAATGCATTAAAAGGCGGCATCCGTCTGAACAGATGCCGCCTGAACAGAACACTCTAACGAGGTGTGTCCCGTGGCCTCTTTCCTAAGTTGCGAGACCAGATTCCCGATCGATTAGGCGCCTTTTGTTACTTTTGACGAGCTACCTCGTATAATGTTCAGTTTGGCTCGCTTGCTCTGGCCATTCGGAAACATTAAGCTCCATCCAGAACCAGTCGTTCGGCTACCCGCGCCCGCCGGGCGAATTGTGTGAGAAGCTTTATCTCCTCGTCCACGAACTTTCTTGGCTCCTGGGTGAATATCTCGAGGACGCCGACAGTCCTGCGCCCGCTCTTGAGCGGTACAGCCAGGTAAGAACCGAGCCTTTCTCGAGACAGCCACGCATGTGCCCTGGCCCGAGGGTCTTCGGAAAGCTGCTCGATGGCCAGTGGCTTGCCACGTCGCGCAACCCATCCCGCCAATCCCTCCCCGATCGGCATCATCGGATCCGGGGGACTGGCGGCCCTGAAGCGGCTGGTCGCCTGCAGTCGTACCGCATCGGAATCGGCCCTATAGACTGCGCATCGGTCAGCCCGCATTACCTCGACCACCAGATCCGCCAAAAGCTGAGGCACGTCCTGCGCTTCGAGCGCGGACCCGAGCGCCCGAGCGACGCGGTGGAAATACCGTCGCATCTCGGTCGACTTCGATCGCGCGTCCTGATACATCGTCGCATTGGCGATCGCAACCGCGGATTGGTTTGCAATCGTGTAAAGGAGCTCCATCTCCGCGACGGTGAATAGCCGCCGTCGCGAAGACATGGCGAGCATGACTCCAATTTCATCATTGCCAACGGCCATCGGAACACATATTGTTGAGACGACTCCTTCCCCGTGAATGGGGCAGCTCGCATTCCGCGCGTCGGCAGCCACGTCAGCAACTGCGGTAGGCGTCATCCATTCGAGCACCCAGCCTGCGATCCCCTCGCCCGGACGCGGGCGCAGATGTGAAAACTTGGCCGCATCGAGCCCCCGGCAGACCCGGGTGACGAGCCGGCCTTCGCGCGTATCGAGCAACATCAGCGAAAATTTATCGACTTTCAACAGATTGACGACGCTATCCGCCACAAAGTGGAGAACGCGATCCAGGTGCAGACTGGCGTTGACGTGTTGGGAGAGGTCGTACAGAGCCGTGGCTTCTTCCGCCCGGCGCGTGGCGTCTTCGTAGAGCCACGCATTCGCGATGGCGACGCCGGATTGCGCGGCAACAGCGCCAAGAAGATCGACGTCGCTTGACGAATATGCGTTTGGGATATTCGTGGAGACTATCAATAGTCCGAGCGTATCATTCCAACTGCGAACCGGAGCGACGATCGCGGATCGCGTGCGGCCCGGAATAGTGACGCTTTCGTAAGACCGTTCGGCGAATATATCCTGGATATGAAGCGGCTTTCCGCTTTCCATAACGCCGGATGTAACGAGTCCGTCGGCCGCGAGTTGTATCTCTCGGTCCTCATCAGTGAGGCCCCGGTCAGCCGCGATAAATAGATGGGTTCTTTCATCGTTCAACAGGAAAAGAACCGCCGCCTGGTGTTGGAAATGCTCAGAGACCGAATCCAATAGCGAATTGATGACATCATGAACATTCAAGCTTCCGCCAAAGGATCGCGCGGCATCATAAAGCACAGCGGCCTCGCGGGATTTGTTGCCACACTCACGAATTGATTCTGCAAGCACGAGAGTTATTGCGGCATAATCTGCAAGCGCCTCAAGCGCTCGCACGTCATCGGCGGCGAACGGGACGCCTTCCAGCTTATTCATCGCACACAACGCTCCGGTAATGCGGCCCTCTCGGATAATGGGAGCGACCGCCGCGTTACGGAACTCCTGAGGGATAGTCGTAGACTTGGAGGTTCCACCGGAGGACAGTGCGAAGGCAGATGATTTACCCGTTCGAATGGATGATTCTGCAAACGAGTCTTCGCAACGAATTCGAAGACCGAGCACCTCGTCCAGATTTTCTCCGGCTGCGGCAGTGAAATCGATCATCTTGCCATCATCCGAGCGGATCCCAATCGCAACGGTCGACGCCGTCGTAAGCAATAGCCCTTCTCTTGCGATCAACTGCAGGATGTCACTCGCCGGCTCGCGCGACGAAACGGCCCTGGATATCCTGCGCAGCGATTCCTGTTGATCGCAGCGCTTCAAAGGTGCGGTTTTTGGGCCGGTCGCCAATTCATTGCCTCCAGAGGGCATTTTCGCATAGCGGGCTTGCGCGTGTCAAGGGATTCGATAAGCTATTGTCACAATCCCTTGACCCCGATAATCCAAATAGCTATAATTAGTCAAGCCAGAATATCGATGTTCGAAATCCCCACCCTATTGGGACACGGCAGTTCGCGACGACTCCCGCCAATCCTTACCCATCATTAAGGAGAACTTTACCGGTGTCCAGCCATCTTCGCGACAATTCATGGCTCGAATCGCGGCTCCGCAATCTCTGGCAATCCTACTATTCCGACGCGCCCATCGGTTTTCCAATCGAGATTAAGTTCGGGCGGTCCGCCAGGTATCGCTACGGATCGATCTGCAACGTCGGCTCTCAGTGCCGGATATTGATCAACCGGCTCTTCTCTCATGAGGAAGTTCCGGAATACGTCGTCGACGCGACAATCGTCCACGAGTTAGCGCATTACGTTCACGGGTACGGCTCGGGCCTGGCAAAACTGCACTCCCACCCGCACCGAGGTGGGGTCATCGACAAAGAACTGCGAGAGCGCGGCTGCTTCTTCATTGAAATGGAAGCAGCGGCCTGGCGCCGCGACATGTGGCCGGAGTTTTACTTAAGCCATGCAGGCGGAACTGCCCGCAAGGTGCAGGAGCGGGAGAAATTGGCCGAATCCGCATGGGATTCGCACCTGGGCAGAAGCGGCTTTCGCACTGAAGAAGACTTGCACGCTCGATTGCTCCGGCTCGCGGCTGAATTCGGGATCAGGAAGCCGTATTTCAGCGTTGAATGGCTTCCCGCGTCACTCCGGCGAACCGGGCTCTCGTATCGATTTAAACGCGAAAAGGTCGTTCGCATCCACGGGCTCCTTGCGGATAGACGGGTGCCGGCCGAGGTGATCGACTACGAGCTCTCGTACTGGCTCGCTTGCGAAAAAGCAGGAGCGAAGTGGCAGGCGGTGGAACGGGCGATAAAGGAAGCCGGCAAATGGGAGTCCGCCGAACGCGCTATTAAGTGGCGCCGCCATTCATGGCCGCGCTTCCGCGCGCGCAACCATCCGCTTTGTAAGGCGAAGTAGAGAACGCACAAACGGTTTGTGGAACCCACAACGCGCCGGGTATAAGGCCAATCGGACTAATCTGCCCTATTTTATTTCTACGGAAACCTTCTCCAAACGCGTAACCAATGCTGCGTTGAACGCTTTAACCTCGATGGTGTGCGGACCCTTTGCAAGTGGTTGGGTCGAGGCCGAAAACGCCTCCAACCCGCCATCGAAAATTCCGTCGCCCGGCACTGCCGCGAACCACTCACCTAAGTCCACTCGGAACTGTACGGCGGTGACCGCAATTCCACGCTGTACCGCCACACCCTCAAGCGTCACGACACCGTTCGATTGTATTTTGATTCCATCCCGATAAACAACAACTGTCGGAGCCCGGTTGCACACCATGAACGGCTCTGAAATTGCCACCGCCGTCTGCGGACTTGATGGATTACTCGGTCGATCGCTCGCGACCACCTTCAATGTATACGTACCATCGGGCAAAGCCTGGGTGTCGAATAACGAGCTCGTCTCTCGCGTCGGCGGGGCGACTTCGTGAGCGGTCGATGTGGAGGCGCCACCTGCCAGGAACTCCGACTCGACTGCCTTGGCGCGGGCGATGATCTCTTCTCGCAACGCAGCCGGGAGATCCGGGTGCTTATCGAGCTCTGCCGTCACTTCGGCGGACGATGGCGGACGATGCCCATTGTCAGGCGCGGAGGAATGGGTTGCACTCGAGCTGGCGGCCGGAGTTGGAACATTCCGCGTGGAAGCCGCACTTGTGGGCAACGGAAGCCACTTCGCGCCTCCATCCGACGAGTAATAGACCTCAAAACTCAAGGCGTCCTTATCGACGTCGGAAGCCTCCCAACGAATGGTCTGCCTGCGACTCCAACGCTCCCCGCCCATCGGCGATTGAAACGATATTCGAGGCGCTTGATTCATCGGCAAATAGGTGATCTGGACCTCACGAACGTTAGGAGAGTTATCCGCGCTCGTCGACGAGAGAGCTAAACGGTATTGGATATACCTGGCGTCACGACTCGTAATCTTTGCGCCGTCGCCATCCGGACTTGGCGCCGACCAAGGAGTCCACGTCGCGTCCGGTTCCGACACGTCCCCGGATCGGGTTTGAAATTCGAATCCCCCGCCAACGGGCTTGGCAGCTACCCACCGAAGGGCGCCCCAATGAGCGCGCTGTTTGGCGTCATGAACGACGGATTCATACTCTCCACGGACTGGGCCGGTGGGGCGCTCCCCAACATAAAGCTCGGCGCCGTTACCTGTGCCGGCATAGACTGCCCCGTCGCCGGCTTCCGCCAAAGAGATCATGTCCACGTCCTCAGCGATCTGGAAGGCGATCGCAGTCCCATCGCTCTTAACCGTCCAGATGCTATTCCCGCTGCACGCGTAGAGTGTTCCGTCGGATGCCAGCCGCAGCGCCGTTATCGCGGAGGCGGCTTTGTCGAACCAAACCTTGGAGGTCCCGTCCGGATCCAGCCTGTAAATCACTCCTTTCGGGGCCGTGGAGGCATAGACGATGCCGGATTTATCCACGGCGAGACCGGTGATGCTCGCTTCCGGCGCGTCATAAACGGCGGTGGCCGTGCCGTCAGGTCTTATCTTGTAGACCAGTCCGCTGCTCGCGGTGCCGGCGTAGATGTTGTCTTTCGTATCCACGGCGAGCGCCAAAATGTGATCCTGCTGGCTAACGAAAAAAGGAGCCACCTTTCCTTCGGGCGAAGCGCGATAGATAGAGCCTTTCGCGCCGGTGGCAATGTACACGTTCCCGCGGCTGTCTTCGACTAACGCCAGAATGTATTGTTCGCCGCCCTTATAAACCATGTCCGCCTTGCCGTTTGGGTCGATTTTGTACACACGCCCTCGAGGACCGGTCCCTGCCCATAATGAGCCGTCATGCGCCAGCAGCAAGCTGTGAACGGATACCTCCGCCAAACGTACGAACAGCTCAGGATTGGCCCCCGCACGTATTCGATAAATACCGCCGCGTGTCCCCGTCCCGGCGTAGAGTCCTCCATTCCGGTCGGAAATCAAGCACCAGACAAAGCTCTCACCCGTTGCCGCGATCTTATGTACAGACCTGACCAGGCGTAGATCGCCTTTACTCGATACGCCTGTTCCATGGAATGTGCCCGCTGAAAGTCCCTGGGCGCCATATTGTCTCCACACGTGGGGGGCTCTGCCGACGGGCTTTTCCGCGCTCGCAGATTCGACGGTCTGCGCCGGCCCGGCCGGGGCTTTTTGTGCCGTCTCACTCCCGGGTTCTACAACGGCGCCGTCCGCTCCGACCGATGGGCGAGCGTTCTTCTTCGATGGGGCCGGAGTTCTCGGGGCGGGTTTCTGTCCTTCAGAGAATACCAACTGCGTTTCAGTGGCTTCCTCTTCATCCGGGTCTCGCGACTGCGCGGAGGCGGCGACGCCCGGTCCGCTGGGAGAGGCCGGGGAAGCGCCGGGAGGCGGCTGGCTTCCGGACGATCCGGAAGGCGGCTCTATAGAATCGCGTTTTTGTACGTTGATCGAAAGGACCTGTTGGCCGGAGATGACCCAATCTACCGGCTGGACAACCTTGACTTCATCGCGCTCCAGCCGCACTACGGAGGATTTCGCCGAACGGAGGATTGCATCGAATGGAGGCGGCAGGCTGGATAATCTCTCTCCTTCGACGTTAATCGCCGTCGTTGGCAGTATCAGCCGCGCCACGATCTCGTTGTTCTTTTCCCGCTCGCCGTATCGGGCGATCATCTGCTTCAAGTTGACCGGCGGCGCTTGTTCCGCGTTTTGCGGCTGCGGAAGCCGAAGCGTCATCCCTCCGAACGAAACTCCGCCCGGCACGGCGCCGCCGCGGACCTGGAGCAGATAACGGCCATTCGGCGTATTCGAGGGAATGGCAACTTTCATCGTCCGGGTGATTGGCGCTTCCTTGTAAGGCTTGATGACCACTCCCACTTCCGCGGTTTCACCGGGTTCGAACCGTCCTTCTTTTAAAAAGATCCGATCGATTTGTGCCGTATGATGCGCCGATTCAATCTCGACTTTAACATCGGCGCTCTTGATGACGATGGGTGTGAACGGGTTTGCCGACAGTATGCCCAGGAGATCGTCCAGGTCCGCCGTCGCCCCGCCGTCTATTCCGCGAGAGTCGTACACCAGATTGGTTCGCGTGATCTTGCCCAAATCTCCGGCATCGATCGTGGTTTCAACCCGTGCCATTGCCGGACCCGGAGTACTGTGGATTTCGGCAATCGCCGAGCTGACCGACACGGAGACCAGTGCAGCGTAGAGATTCTGATGAGCGACTGATTGAGCGTGAAATACCCGCTGGCGACCTGTGGTGGCGTCGCGGACGTCGACCGTGATGGGAATGGTCTTCGGCATTCGACCCAGGACTGCGCTGACCGAGAAATTACGATCCTGTGTCGAGTAGCCGACGACCGGCCCAGGACTTGCAATCTTGTGAGAGACGGTTATTCTCGGCAGCACGTCGTAAACGTAGGCGGACGTGATCGGGGCTTCGATCGGGCCGATTCCAAGCAGGGGGTGGCCAAATCCGAGAACGCGGTTTCCCCGCCGATACGTGATGGTCCCCGTGGCGCCCTGCGCCATATCTCCCGTGGTAAGCATCATCCCAAAGGCGGCGCCTGGCACTAGCGGCGCTCCTTTGAAACCGGTCAATTGCCCGCCGCCGATGCCTCCCTGCATGATCTCCACGTTATATGGCTCCAGCGCCTTGGCGAGCTTCTCGCGGGCTGCTCTCGAAGCGCTCGACATGCTCAAATAGGTCGTGCAAGGATGAAAAACGGCGCGTCTATCGGTGGAAGGCAAACCGTAATGTATGGGAGCGTTGCAGACGATCGTTTCAATCCTGCGGCCGGAAATCCTAAGCGGATGCTCCAGCCTTGCCGCCTGAATCTGTTTAGCAAGAGGACGTGAAGCGATGGTCGTCGGTAATTTCGGGTCCCAAGCCTCGAGCATATCTTCGATAGGAGTGACAAGGCCGAGCGGTTCTCTGACGTTACTTTCGCCTTGCGAGAATGCCCCAATCAGCTTGCCGTTGATGTAGATCGGGCTTCCGCTCATTCCTTGGATGAGGTTGGCCTGACGCGTCGTCATCGGCCCGCCGGACATACGCACCAGGATCGCATCGTGCCCGGGAATGAGCAGGTTGCCATCCTTTACCACATCGACAACGGTTACAGAGAACTTCTCGATGGTGGTTCCTCGGAATACAGTCAGACCGTAGCCGGTCATTCCAGGCCGAACCTGCTTCAGGGGCATGGTGTCGTCGAAGGTCGGCGTCGATCCGCAGACGCCGGGGCGCGCGGCGCAGATTGCCATTGTCATGGTGAAGATCAAAGCCGAGATTGAGCGGCGAAACATGGAGAGTAAAACCTCCTTGCGCGAGAATCCGATGTAGACGGCGCGCCGGTATTGGTAGGCGGAACGCAAGACCCGTGCCGCAGTC
The DNA here is from genome assembly GCA_041487935.1 of Chthonomonadia bacterium. Taxonomy (GTDB): domain Bacteria; phylum Armatimonadota; class Chthonomonadetes; order Chthonomonadales; family CAJBBX01; genus JBGPOG01. The sequence goes on from JBGPOG010000053.1 coordinate 12,074, forward strand.
ACGAATCGCGTCACGGGTCGAAATGATTGCACGGTGTGAATTAACATACGGTTAAGAACGACGGGTCGTTACATCCGGCGGCGCCTATGGACCGTAAATCTCTTCCGGTGTCTTCAACCGTTCGCCGATGACTTCGAACCCCCGCGCATCCGGCGTCAACTTGCGGAAAAAGCAGGATCGGTAACCTTCATGGCAGGCCGGCCCTTCCTGTTCAACTTCTACAAGCAAACAGTCCTTATCGCAATCGAAATACAATCCCTTTAGACGCTGGACGTGGCCGGAAGTCTCGCCTTTAACCCAGTACTTGTGGCGCGAGCGGCTCCAATAGGTGACCCGGCCCGTCTTCACAGTCCGCTCGACAGCTTCGCGGTTCATGTATCCCACCATCAAGACGTCGCCATTGCCTGCGTCCTGGATCACTGCCGGAATAAGGCCGTCTCCGTCATATTTCAGGTTTTCTATTTCGCTCAATCCAACAGTCTCCAAATCAGGAATAGTCTATCTCATCGGACGGTTACGCCAGAGTGGCGAAGGTAGTCCTTGATTTGTGCAATCGTATAGATGCCATCGTGGACCATCGATGCGATCAAGGCTGCATCCGCGCATCCGTCCGTCAGCGCCTCGAGGCAGTGTTGGGGCGTTCCCGCGCCGCCTGAAGCGATAACCGGAATGGAAACTCTCTCTGCCACCGCTCTCATCAAGGGCAAGTCGTATCCGATTTGAGTGCCGTCGCGGTCCATGCTCGTCAGCAGGATC
>JBGPOG010000054.1:0-12744 GCA_041487935.1 Chthonomonadia bacterium
AAAGAATTGCGGCTAGAATTGCAATAATTGCGATTACGACGAGCAGCTCGATCAGAGTAAATCCGCTCTTCCTTTTCAGCAGCATTTCACTAACTCCTAGCCTCCTGCTCGCGAAGGCATTAGCAATGACCGCGGGCAGGTTGAGGCGTTTAATTTGGAGTATTGCCGGACCGCTCGGGTTTTCTGAACTCCGTCGAGTGTTTTTCGGCATCCTTTGCAAACTCCGGCGAGGACTTTTCCATCCACTCGACGCCTAGAACGGGGGTGAAGTTGGGTCAGGTTACCTTTGATCGCCTGGTTTTTGCCATATGCCCGGCCAAAGAATCCGATCCCCGTAAACTTCGGCGCCCTCGTTCTCCAACTAGTCGAATAATCCGGCGCTTGCAGCCACAAGAAACACGTCGATTGTGATTGAAAATCCGCTCTATTCGGATTCCGCTCTCCGCTTGATCGCGCGCATTTGAGCATCGAGGTTTGCTTCCATCTTCTTCTTGATGAGCGCCTTGATCATCGGTCCGATGAGCGGCACGTTGAATTCGTAATCCACCACGGACTCGAAGTTGGTTCCTCCGTCCACCGAGGAAAATTGCCAAAATCCCGACATACTGTCCATGTCGCCTTTGATCATACGGAAGTCGTCGCGGTATGTGGCGGGGTCCCAAACGTCTTCTTGCGACCACTTCACCGTCATCTTGAACTCCCGAATCAGGCCGACCCATTCGGTAACGGTTCGATTTCCATCCTCGCTCCGCTCCAGCAGGATCAGCGACTGAAGGTCCTCCATGATATCTGGGAACGATTCCACGTCTCGCGCGACCGCGTAAACCTTCTCGACCGGCGCATCGACAATCAGGTTCTGCTCGATTCGGGGCATCACAACTCCTCGGCGACCGCGGACGGTCACGGTCTGGTATTGACCGGCAGATTCACTAATTCACTCCGGTTTCCCTGCAAAGCAGCCGTACTCGTACTCGTACTCGTTCTCGGCCCGGATTGACTATGAACGCAAAGCCGTCGGCGAGAAATCGGCGTTCACCGAAGGTCCTATCCAGCAAGGGAGCCGGAGAGAGACTGAGTACGAGTGCGATTTTTGACTGGAGGAGAAAAACACCCCTCGTGCCGAACCAAACACCATGCGAATCATCACCCTCACAACCGACTTCGGCCATTCCGATCCTTTCGTTGGGATCATGAAGGGTGTGATCCTTGGGCTTGCGCCCGACTCGCGCCTGGTAGACCTCAGCCACGAGATACCCCCGCAAGACGTAATCGCAGGCGCGCTCGCGCTCGAAGCAGCGGTCGATTACTTCCCGCCGGGCACGATTCACGTTGCAGTCGTCGATCCAGGGGTCGGGACCGAGCGCGCGGCCGTTGCCGTCGAGTGCGACGGCTTCGTTCTCGTCGGGCCGGATAATGGGCTATTCGGCCTGGTCTTGGAGCGTTTTACGCCTATCCGAGCAGTCAACCTAACGAACTCCGCATTTCACCTCAAGCCGGTCAGCGCATCTTTCCACGGACGCGACATATTTGCGCCAGCCGCGGCGCACCTTGCGTGCGGCGCGCAACTCGAGGAGATGGGAGAACCTGCCTGCGACCTTGTTACACTGGAGCTCCCGCCGCTTGTGCAGTCGGGCTTGCAGCTCGAGGCCTGCGTTTTGGTCGCGGATGGATTCGGAAATGTCGTTACGAATCTATCGAGGGCGGCCTATCTTGCGTGGCGTGGGGAATTGAGCGATGAGGGCATAAGAGTACAGGGAGGGCCAAGGACGCGAATTGAGATCCGCCGCACTTACGCAGACGTTGCCCCAAGACAGGCTGTTGCCTTCTTCGGAAGCAGCGGGCGGCTGGAGATTTCGGTCAGGGAAGGTAATGCCGCGAAATGCCTTGGCCTCACGCGCGGCTCGAAAGTCATCCTCCACAAATAATCCAAAACTCACGTGCAAACTCAAACATCTGTGTCGTCTCTTCTTACGGAGGGCGCCCGATTGGCGGCTGGTTGGGACGAATCGGAGCTGGTCACTCGCGCCGTTTCCGGCGATTGCGATGCGTTCGCGTCGCTATGCGAGCGGTACCGGGCGCGCGTCTGGCGAATCATTTCCGGCATCGCGAACGGACCGGACGTCGAAGACCTGGCCCAGGAAGCCATTCTCAAAGCATTCACGTCGATCCACAGCTATCGCCGGGAAGCGCCGTTTGGTGCGTGGCTCTGCCGAATTGCCTTGAACGCGGCTCACGATTACCGGAGATCGGCCTGGCGGAGAAGAGTAGCGGTCAATGCATTATTACCGGACCGGATCGACACGAGCTCGCCATTGCCAAATGATGAAGCAGTGCGGCGAGAGACCCTGGTTAGAGTTCGTCGTGAAGTAGCGTTGTTGCCGGGCCATCTTCGCAGCGCCATCTGGCTGCACTATTTCGAACAGTTCACAATTCAAGAAGTTGCTGCGCTGGAACGTGTGCCTGAGAGCACGATCCGAAGCCGTCTGCGGACGGGCCTTCTGAGGCTGTCAAAGGCTTTGAGCTATTTGATCGATCTCTCGGAGCCCGATCTTTCTCGTCCGTCGAGGTGCGAAATATGAGCCGCACATTACATCAGTCGGATTCGGACCATATGAGCCGCGTGGAGGCGCTGCTGCACGAGGCAGGTAGTTTCGAACCCTCGGTCGAACCGCCGGCAGACTTCGTTAATCGTGCGTTAGCGCGCCGGGGTGCGCGGATAAAAGTGCGAACCAGGCGCGCGCTGGTCTTTGCCTTTGGATTAGCGAGTTTCGCCGCCGCTGTTTCCCTGATTAGTACGACGGGCCGAAGTGGGAATGGCAGGCGGAACCTCGCGTCCGCCGGCCCACAAGATCTGAATTCTTCTCATTCCCGGGTGGCCACTGTTCGTCTCAGCGACTCTCCTGCAATCGACGGGAAAGTAAAGCGAAACGCGAACGATCGTATCGAAACTCAGATTGAGAAACGGCCTCGGGTGAGGTTAGCCGGATCTCTAACAATCGGACGCCGGACCAAAATCCCCGTGGCTCGCTGGGAAGAGCATGTCGTAAGGGAGTATCGATCGGGAGTACTGGCGCCCGCCGTGTTGTTACAGCCGGACCCGGATCATCAGGAGATCCGGATCCAGCCGGCAGTCGTCGATATCCCCCTGCACTACGAGGTCAAACCCGTATCTCAAACAGACATGAAAACCGCTTCTCCGGATGCCGGCTGGGGCGGACAAAGACAAGGAGAATAATAGAAATGAGACCGTTCTTGATTGCCATGGCGCTTCTCGCGCCGGTCATAGCGTGCTCGCAGCAGCCCAATAAATCCACCCGAGCAACCTCGAAGACTCAGGTGATTCAGCACAATAGCACGTCCAGCCCTTACATTAGCTATACGATCGATCCGAACTCTAACTTCGTCTACGATGCCACGTCCCAGGGTTCCACCGAGACATTTGCCAATCCCGGCTACACTCTTATCGCCGGCTCGAATGCGGCGAACGACAAGAAGGTCACGCTGACTCTTTCAGGCTTGTCCGCAAAGGATGCCCTCAAGAAGCTCTTCGAAGAAGCCGGCGAGTCGTACGATTTGAAGGACGCGGATCTCAAAGACACGACCATTTCGCTTAGCGTGAAGGACGTTCGATTCACTACGGCCCTCGATCTCATCACTCAAGCCGCCGGCGTGAAATACTCTATCGAGATGAAGGATAAAAAGCGCATCTACCATATCGGCAAGAGTGCACGATCCGGTGTGTTTTTTACCGATCCAGCCGGGGCAAACCGCTTGTTCTTCGCTAACCCCGGTTCCGACTTGAGTTTTCATTTGGACAGACTCGTGCAACCGCGTGCAAATTCACTATCAACCGATCTGTTTACACCGCTCGTCTACACGAGCTGGCTTTCGGAAGAGCGCTCCAGCTTCACCTGTCCTCACTGCAAAGGGCAGGTGACGGTTCTCCGCCACCGCCAGCAGCCGAAGTGCCCGAAGTGTGGTAGGGCCTTCTCGAGCGACTGGCAGTTCTGCCCCGCCGACGGAACCAGGCGCCCAGCCGTAAGCGGAACCTGGAAATACTGCCCAATCTGCGGCAAAGAAGTGAAGATGGAGACGAGCGAGAAGCCGAAGAGTACGGATACGGTGAAAGCTGGAGCTACACAAACTGTGAAGGAGCCGTAGAACCGTTCGCACACATTCGAGATCGGACACCGGCTTCGGCAGTCGATCCTGAACGCGACGACTAGAAGCATGATGAAAATCGTCCGGTAACGGCTCGGCGAATAAATTCACGCCTGAGAAGAGCACGAAGTCGGCCTCCGCCGACTAGGATCCTAGGTGTCCGGAGGGGCACTTCGTGTACTTGGCAGGGTGCGGTTTTAACCGCCGAAAAATTCACGCCGCAATTTTAACCCCTGCACACGCGGTTGTTGTGCAAGTACGACTGGGAAGTTTTGGCGGGAGAGGCCGGTTGTTTTTCCTCCGAAGGGCGCTTCAGCAAGCGCTTGCGGACAGAGCTATCCGGGCCCCGGACGATGAGAAACCCCATTTTGCGCCACTCCCATTCCGTGTCTTTATAGAGATCGGTCAACTTGTCCAGGGCATCTCCAAGCGGTGTGCGGGTTATCCGCACGTCGGCGCGCTGGCGCATGTACTGCTCCACGTCCGACACAAACGGAATCCCGTACCGATCGTGCAGATCCCGTAGAACCTGCGGGAACGTGGAGTCCTTGAGATCGATGTCGACCTTCCGCTGGAGGGCCGGAAGCCGTTTGGCCTCGAGCTGAGGGAAGTCGTGCGCCTTGGACGCGTAGACCTCCTCGAGCTCGTCCGATTTGCGCGCCCTGCTCTTCTCTGCGCGCGCGTTCTGCTGCTCCTCGAAGTCGTTCAGCCGCCAGCCGCTCGATCCGACGCCCGCAACTCTGACGGTCAAAAACAGCTCGTTGAATCCGTCGGCCGACTTGCGGTCCAACCGGAAAGCGGCCCCGGGCAGGGCCCCGACCTGGATGGTGTCTCCGAGACCCTTCTCGCGGTATTCCTGGGAAAGCGACCCAAGCATCGCGCCGACCGAGCTTTGCATCTCCGGCGGGATTGAGGTAAACGGGACGGACCGGCCTGACTCGAGCGCCGCCTTCCGGTCCGCGGGCATCGCGTCGAGCGCCTGGAGGAACGGCTTCCCGGCGAGGAACCGCTCGCGCTCGCGCTCTTCCCTCGGGATGAACACGTACTCTAGCTCGTGGCTGCTCACCTTCAGCCGGTAGGTCTTTCGCTCGGTATACTCCCATCGCGCGTCGCCCATGGACGCCAACGCATCCATGAGCGAGCGTGAGGAGACGGACGTCGCGCCGACCGAGAGCTGGGCGTCGCGAAATTCCAGCGCCGCCGCTTCGCACTCGATCCGTACCCCCGTCCTTCCCGACAAGACTCCCCATAAACGGCCGTGCCTGTCGGTCCTCGCGACGGCGGTTACTCGCCCCTCCAGGCGGGGATCGCTCTCGAACCACGTCGCCCGCTTGCGTTCCTGGGCATTTGTGGCGGTTTTTGAGGCGGAATCCTGAATTGACGCTGCACGGATGCCGACAGCGCCGGCGACGCACCAGGCAACAGCACCGACAACGATTGCGATTTTCATCGGTCTCCTCCAAACCCAAGCGGCGGCGTTCTCAGCCATGGGCCGGCCTACTGGCTAAGATCGCCATCGGTCTTAGCGCTCTCTACGTACACCGTCCATGGGATAATTTCACAACTTGTACCAATATCTTGTAATAATTACCTGCCCCCTCGCTATGAGGTGAGGAAATCTCCGTGGACGTCGTATCCACGGGAGAGCCGGGATGTGTAGTAGAGGAAATCCACTGGTTCCACGAACTGTTGACGTACCAGTCACTACTCCGCTTACCCAGAAGACCGGGGGTATCCCAACTCGCCGTGTAATGGTAGGTGAGATTGTCACGTGAGGTCGGCGTGGTCGTGAATCTTCCGCCGGGGACTTCCCGGCCCTGCGCTCTATATAACGCTCACGAAACGTGAAATCGGACGGGTGGCCCTGTGAATTCTTTCGGCTGGGCGGACTGCACAGCCTGATTAGCGCGCGATTCCGCCTCTACCCCCCCGCTGGATCGCAGCAAGGTACTCCGGGATGTCCTCTTCAGCCAGTCCGCGGACTTCAAGCCAACGTCGCAGGCGAATCCTGGATCTGGCGAGTAGCTTGCTCACCGCGTCTGGAGATCTCCCGGTGGCCGCTGCGATCTCGTTCACGGACTTCGAGTCGATATTGCGGGCGGCAACCACCTCTGCCTGCTGCGGTGTTAACGCGTCGATTGCGAGCAGCAGTAAGTTGTCGATCTCCGCAATGAGAGCGCTTGCTTCGGGGTCATCGGCGGAATTCGAAGCGTTGCATTCGAGCACGGCATCGATTAGCGCGACTTCGTTGCCGGTAAGCCTTGCCCGTTTGCGGAGATAACTGACCACGTGGTTTCGGGCGCAGGCGCGCAGCCATTTGTCGCCGCTGCAAGCGTCGTCAGGTTGCAACGTGCGAGAAGCCGTCCCTTTCCACATGCACTCGGCGAATTCGATCGCGCAGTCATCAAGGGAATCCTGGGTCACGCCGAACTGCGCCGCGCGCATTCGGACAATTTCAAGGATACGCCCCAAATCGAACGCGGTAGTGTCAGGCATCGCAGGTCCCCTCCGATGTGTGATGCTGCGTTGGGCTTGCTATCCATTTCGTGAACACTCAATTATTCGATGCCAGGCTCGTCTCGCAGTACCAAACCGGTCTGATACTTAGGCGCCACTTGTAGGCCGTGACAATGGCGGGCAGCCTGTGAGAACAACAGCCGAGGCACAAAATACGCGTTATTGTGAAGGCCCCTCAAGGGTAACATTGGAGCGACTCCGCCTGAGACGGGAATATCTACAATTTGCCGTACGAGGATTGGAACACACCATTCTACAACTCGCCGAATGAGGTGTCAAGTAATACGGGTGTTAAACATTTCACAGGTGCAGCGTGACAAATATCACCGCTGGGTCTATTTACCAGAGTTAGCGACACTCTTGTCAATCTACATATTACTTCAGATTAATGCCTGATGTGATCTGTTGAGACAGGGGCCATCGCGATGAGTCGCTACACTCTGGCAAGCATCGTGTTGAACCATCCTCCATTTGACACCCCAATACCCCTGCCGGTACAATAGGCCCGTTATGGCAACCGCCCTACCGGCTGACCGGCCTGTGGACCCTCCTTCGAACGCGCGGCGAATTGCCGGCGCAACGGGAATCATGATGGCTGCCATCCTTGGCAGCCGCCTTCTTGGGCTAATCCGCGACGCGGTGATCTCGGGGAAGTTCGGGCAGGGCCAGGACTCCGACGTCTACTACGCCGCATTCGTCCTGCCCGATCTTCTCTTCTACCTCATCGCCGGTGGCGCGCTGAGCTCCGCTTTCATCCCGGTTTTTACCGAGCACATCACCCACGGCCGCGAGAAGGAAGCCTGGCACGTCTTCAGCACGGTTGCGTGCGTTATGCTTCTGGCCGTTGGCGTTTTTGTCGGACTTTGCGAGATCTTTACAGGACCGCTCGTCTGGCTTACCACGCGATTTCAGGATCCGAAGATGCTCCACGACACGATTCCGCTCACGCGAATCGTGCTGCCGACTCAGCTCTGTTTCTTTCTGGGCGGACTCATGATGGGCGCGCAGCAGTCGCGCGGCAAATTCCTGATCCCCGCTCTGGGACCGATCGTTTACAATCTCGGGATTATTTTTGGCGGCGTAGTTCTTGCCCGTTGGCTAGGTGTGCGCGGCTTGTGCTGGGGCGCGCTTGGCGGGGCAGTCGCGGGTAATTTCGTGCTGCAGCTCTGGGCGCTCAAGCGCGAAGGAATGAGGTTCAAGCCCTCTCTCGATTGGCGCCATCCGGACGTGATGAAGGTATGGGTGCTGATGCTGCCGGTTATCCTGGGACTGGCGCTGCCGCAGGTGAGCATCCTCTTCAACCGAATGTTCGCGGCAGGGCTAGGCAAGGGGCCGCTATCCGCCATTTCGCGTGCGAACATGCTCCTGCAAGTACCGCTCGGAGTCTTCGCGCAGGCGATGGGAGTCGCAATCTTCCCGACGCTTTCGGCGCTCGCAGCCCAGAAAAAATATGCCGAGCTGCGCTCGACTGCCAGCATGGGCATCCGATCGCTGCTGTACGTGACGATCCCTTGCTCGGTCTTCATGATCGTACTTGCCGTACCCATCATTCAGCTTATTCTTCAGCATGGCAAGTTTACCGCGGAGCACACTCAGATGACCGCCTCGGCGCTTGCCTTCTATTGCGTGGGAATCTTTGCCTGGTCCGCGCAATCGATCCTCGCCCGAGGCTTCTACGCGCTGCAGGATTCCAGGACTCCGGTCATTATCGGCACGGCCGTCACCGCGGTCTTTATCCCCTTGAACCTTCTATTCATGAACACATTCGGTCTGGGTTACCGCGGGCTGGCGCTCGCAACGACCGTGGCGGCGATCCTTCACATGGTCGCGATGCTATTCGTCCTGCGACGCCGGCTTAACGGGATCGATGGGCGCAAGATGGCGATTTCGACCGGAAAAATGCTCGTCGCTTCTCTCGCAGCAGGCGTGGTGTGCCTGGCGGCGAGGAACCTGCTGCAGGCCGTAAATCTCCCTGGGATGGCCGGCTTCAAGCTCCACGCTTTCGGCACACTGGTTTTTGCATTTCTCGCCGGAATCGTCGTCTATGCGGTGGCATCTGTGCTGCTCCGTATCGAAGAGCTCACCCAGGTCCGTGAATTAATTCGCCGGACCAAGACCTGAATTAGGTCTTTCGGCCCATGACAAGCGCCGGGTATTGGCCTATACTCAAGTATGCTCGCCGAACCAGAGGCTGCCGGCTGCAATACCCAGGCGCTCACAGATCGCGGCACAGCACACGCGCATTTAAGTGCCCGCCTTGCCTGTTCTCTAGTCTCGGGCCTTACCGTCGCCTCTGCATTCCCGCCATACAACCTGCCGCTTTTCCTTCCTTTCGGCGTGGCAGGTTTCGTCGCGAGCATCAAAGATATCGGTCCCCGCCACTCCGCTTACCTCGGATTTGTGTTTGGGCTTGCGCTGTATTCCGCAACACTCTTCTGGCTGGCCAATCTGTTTGGAGTTGCCTCGATCTCATTGATCGCCATCCTGGCCTCCTTCCTGCTCCTATTCGGCCTTGTATTCCAGTGGCTCAAGATTCGCCTGCCAATGGTACCACCCTGGCTTCTCGCCTCATTCGTCTGGACAGGAATCGAATACTTCCGATCGGAGCAATTCGTGCTGAGCTTCGGTTGGTTGGGCCTGGGATACGGAACCATCGGCTCCGCCGCATTCGCGTGGCTTGCGAGTTGCGTCGGGAGTTACGGCGTCACCTTTGTGATCGTGGCATTAAGCGTGGGGGCGGTTTATCATCGACGCAAGAGCCTTAAGATCGTGGCAGCAATCATCTGGGTGGCCGCATGGGCGATTCTCTTTTCTCCGGAGAAACCCGCGCGGCCGATAACGGTTCGCATGGTTCAGGAAAACTCGGATGGTGCAGACGATCTCTTTGCTTTATCCAAACCGGCACGGCAGCGCACGGACGCCATCCTCTGGCCCGAATACAGCTTGAATTCCGATCCCACACGAGACCCGAATCTCTGGGCTCGCTTGCAGCAGGTGGCGCGCGATAACCATTCCGTCTTTATCTTTGGCGCGAAGTCGGCTGTCAATCTCGCAGATGATGCCCTGTTTCACAACACGGCATTCGTTTTGGACGCAGAAGGCAGCCTCATCGGCCGGCATTTCAAGAATCACGTGGTGCACTTCGTTAAGGACGGATTGCGAGGAGCGGAGGCGCGAGCGCTTCCGACCGCGTTGGGCAAACTCGGAGTCGCCATCTGTTACGACGTGGACTACCCGGATGTTGCTCGCAGGCTGGTTCAAGACGGAGCAGAGGTCTTTCTCGTTCCGAATATGGATCCCGGAGAGTGGGGGCCAGTCCAGCGGGAACAGCACCGGCTGATGTTCCGAATGCGAGCGATCGAGTGCGGCCGCTGGCTTGCCCGTGCCGATGTGGCTGGAGGCACGTCCGTGGTTGGCCCAAATGGAGTTGAAACGGCGAGGGTCGCGACCTCGGATGCCGCAGTTTTGGTCGCCCAAGTAGGGAGAGAGGGCAGACGGACGTATTACGTTCGCGGGGGTTGGATTATCGGGCCAGGATGCCTGGCTATCTTAGCCGCGATTTTGTTGTGGGCAACGCTGCCGGCCGTAACTGTTCGCGATCGGTGGAGTAGGGGTGAAGCATCCGGGCACAAACGTTACAAGCGACCCGCGAACTGATCGTCCGAATGCTTCACCCCTACGCGCGGTCGATCGGCGTACTATGAGATTTCGCGTTCGAGACAGCGGCTTTCAATTAGCCATCCATCCACTATCGTGGAAGTCCCGTTGGATGACTGCCAGGTGAAGACGTGCTGGGTTCCGCGGAGGTAGGCGCGGTCGTACTTCCTGCTTCGGGAGTGGGTGGTGAAGGAACCGGGGCCTGTATCGGTACGGTTACGGCGGCCGGGGCTGGCGGTGGGATTGCAGCATGCCGCACTGTTAGCAAGGACATAAGCAGGATTGCGATCATTAAAGCAACCGCCACGGCAAGCACCGGTCCCGTCATTTTCCTTCGCATCTCGACATTATTGACGACTAGTTCTTGGTGATGCACCCGTTGGACGGTATCCCGTGCGCGGACTTGCTGGAGCAGTTTATACGCTTCTTCAGTGGGGATGTCGAGCCCGGCCGCAACGTCTTGGACGGAAGGCAGCGTCCGCATCCGCTCCTCTTCACGGTGTTTGTCCGCCCAGAGCTCGATGACGGCCTTGGCCTCTTCGTCCGTCATTCGCTGCGACTTCAGGGGTTGCTGTTCTTCTTCTTCAAACCGTAATTCGGACATCTCCGCTAACTCCTTGGCGTTGGGTAAGGTAGATTATAGCGGAATCCGCGGGTTAACGCAACGCGCACCTTTCCGGCCCGCGCCGGGTTTGGGGCTCGGGTCCTACTCCGCCAGATACTCCCTCAACCTTCTCCGTCCCGCAACGGCGCGCAGATGCCGCAGAGCTTGCGCTTCGATCTGGCGCACCCGCTCGCGGGAGATGTTGAGCTCTTTGCCGATGTCCTGCAGGACGTGCGCATCCTCGTCGTCGAATCCAAGCCGTCTTCGCATCACAACCCGCTCCCGCTCGGTCAGCGTCTCGAGGATCTTGTTCAGCTCTTCTTCTATCTCCTGGCGGATCAGGGCGTCTTCGGGATCGGTCGCCGTTTTGTCGTTGATCAGCGACGCCAGGGAGGTATTTTCCTCTTCACCGACCAGCATATCGAGCGAGACCGGATCCTGGCCGGCCACAAGAAAGGCGGCAACCTTTCGCGGCGTCATGCCGATCTTTGCGGCGATCTGCTCCACGGTGGGATCTTCGTCGCTCTCCCGCATGAGAGCGGCACGCGTGCGCTCGATCTTGCGGATTGTTTCTGAGACGTGCGCCGGGACGCGGATGGCGCGGGCTTTATTGTCAATGGCACGGCTGATCGCCTGTTTGATCCAGTGCGTGGCGTAGGTACTGAACCGGTAACCGCGGTCCGGATCGAAGCGCTCACAGGCGGTCATCAGGCCGATGGCGCCTTCCTGGACCAGATCCTCGAACGGCACCAACGGGTTGTGGTAGTTCTTTGCAATGTTTATGACCAGGCGCATATTGGCTTCGACGAGTCTGCGCTTGGCCAGCCCATCGCCCTGCTTGACACGCTTTGAGAGCTTAATCTCCTCTTCGTGATTGAGCAGGTGCTCGCGGGTCAGGTGACCCATATAAGACGCCGGATCTTTGACGATTAACCGCGCCTCCGCAGAGTCATTCTCGGCGGATCGCTTAACGGTTACGGCGGTTTTCTGCCTGCTTTTCATGGTTCAAGCTCCCCTCGCACTCCGCCATCCATCGCAGCGAATTGGATAGAATGCCAGGTTTACTTCTAATCGGTTAGACGCACGAGGCCGGCAGCCGGTTTCCAACTGCCCGCTCATCCGGATCCGTCCTTGAATTCGGCGGGTAGCTTAGAATCATTCCACACCGAGCGGCAAGATCGGATTCTCCAACCCTTCAACCCGTGCAAATGCTGGGAAGCGAACCAAACCGGCGCGACTGCCTGCATCTTTCCATACGGAATCTCTGCCCAATTCGTTAAGCTGAGGGCCGATTGCGGCGAACGATCTATTAATAGGGTCTCAAAGCGGCGCGGATGGGTTTCCCCGCGCTCAGTCGAACTCGTTTGGACCCTGTTTGTATCGTTCGGGGGATGCTAATTAGAATGTGGCGAACGGAGAAAGGTTACTCTTCCGGAGAATCTTCTCGGGGCGGCTGTTTGATGGACTCACGCTCTTCCAGGCGATCCTTCTGGCGGCGCGCCTTCGCCGCATCCCGGCCTGTCTTTTCGGTGGGACCGGCTTTAAGAAAGTGCGCCTTCCTTGCAAGCTCGCTGCGGCCTGTTTTTTTGCGCATGATGGTGTTCCTGATTCTTAATTCTACCGCCTAATATTGGTCCCATTCGTCCTATATGTCCCATTCCAATATTTGGCAGGATTAGGCCCTTTATTGGCCGAAACACTCTCAAGGGAGAATTCTCATGCTTCATGTGCTCTGCATCGGGGCGCACCCTGACGATATCGAGGTCAGCATTGGCGGAACGGCCTCCCTCTATCGCAAACGCGGC
>JBGPOG010000055.1:0-12669 GCA_041487935.1 Chthonomonadia bacterium
AGAGTATTGAAAAAAACCATGGCCGGCACGCCGGCGAAGTAGACCAGCCAATAGCGGCGCTCTTATCTGACTTGGAACGGCGGGGTCTTTTGGATTCGACTCTTATTCTTTGGGGTGGCGAATTCGGCCGGATGCCGTTTTCGGAAGGAGTTGGGGCGCCGGGGCGCAACCACAATCCTTACGGCTTCACGATGTGGTTGGCAGGCGCGGGCGTCAAGGGCGGAACGAGCTACGGCGAAACCGATGAGTTCGGCTTCGCAGCAGCCAAAGACAAGGTTCATCTTCACGACGTCCACGCCACACTGCTGCATCTCATGGGCATCAACCACGAGCGGCTAACCTATTTCCACCAGGGCAGGGACGACCGTTTGACGGATGTCTACGGGCATGTAATCAAGAACGTCTTGGTCTGATGGTAGGACCTCTCAAAATGGGAACTGCTACTCCCGTAATGCAAGTGGCACAACGTGCGAAGGGAGTAGGGATGAAGCATTCGGTTGAAAACCAATCGTGAGGACCGAAAACTGATCTTTCGAATGCTTCACCCCTACCGCCGTAATGACTTGTAAGACCGTACACTTTCCGCGAAACGACCATTTCCATTTCCCATACGAGATCTGAACCTACGATGGATGACATCATCGACCTGAGAAGCGATACCGTTACCCGGCCAAACGACGCCATGCGACGCGCGATGGCGGAGGCGGAGGTTGGCGATGACGTCCTGGGCGATGACCCAACCGTCTTGCGACTGGAAGAGGCTGGCGCGCGAAAGGTCGGGAAGGAAGCGGCGCTTTTCGTACCTTCAGGAACGATGGGCAACAATATCGCCATCAACGTCCACACACGTCCAGGCGACGAAATTCTACTCGATTGGGATGCGCATTCCCTCTGTTACGAGGTTGGCGCGCCGGCCGCGCTCTCCGGTGTGCAGACACGCCAGTTCAGAAGCAAGCGCGGCGCGCCGGATGTGCTTGAGTTACAGTCGGCGATCGGCGCCCGCTCGCTGCACAATCCGGGAACTTCGCTGATCGTTCTGGAGAACACCCACAACCGTCATGGCGGAACAATCATTCCACTTGCGGTCCATCGCGAGATCTATGCACTGGCAAGAGAACGTGGAATAAAGGTTCACATCGATGGAGCGAGGCTATTCAATGCTGCGGTGGCGACCGGCATCCCGGCGTCCGATTATTGCGCGCAGGCAGATTCGGTATCCTTTTGTCTTTCCAAGGGGCTTGGCTGCCCTGTCGGATCGCTGCTTTGCGGGTCCCGAGAGTTCATTGATAACGCGCGCCGCGTGCGGAAGATGTTCGGCGGAGGCATGAGACAAGTTGGCGTGCTTGCGGCGTGCGGGCTGATTGCGCTCGAAACGATGATCGACCGTCTCGCCGACGACCACAGGAATGCCCGGAGGCTCGCACAAAGGATCGCACCGTTGCCTGGAATCCACGTCGATATGGAAACCGTCCAGACGAATATGGTCTATTTCGATACAGACGGAGATGCGCAGAAGTTGGTAAGGTTCCTGGAAGCTGAGCGGGTGCGGTGCCTGGCGCTCGATCCGAGGAGAATTCGTCTGGTTACTCATTGTGACGTGGATGAGGAAGACATCGAACGGACGATCGGGGTGTTCGAACGAATATCAGCCGAACGCTAATCCTCCGATGTTAAGTGTTGGGTGTTCAGAATTGTCTGTCTTAGGGTGCGACACACAATACTGAACACCCAACCCTATTGTAACACCAGGGCTCTGCCCGTGGTGGAATTTCCGTCCATTATCGAAAAGCCATCGACCGTCCGCGGCAGCCTGTAGACGACGGCGCCGTCTGGGGCGATGCTCCGCTCGCAACGCAAGTCCAAGAAGAACATCTCCCTGATCGGAACCAGCACCCTCACAGGCATCGGCATGGCTGGAAATTGAAGCATCACGTCTACCGAATAGTTGGTCATCTTGAACCATCTCCTTGTTCGATCCATTTACAAATTAATAATACTCAAACCGAACGATTCGGGTCAGTGAATGTGTGCGCACCGAGCATGTGAAATCCTACACAAAATGCGACGGGAGACCCGATGAGACACGAAAAAGGCCCCCCGATTTACGTCGGGAAGCCAAGTGGTTGTAACCAGGTATGTTGACAGCGAATAACCCGCTAAACGGCGGCCAGCATCTTTGCTCCTGCCAATGGTAACAGTGACGACCCGCTGAGGTATTGGTCCACACCCCGCGCCGCTTCCCGTCCTTCCGCTATCGCCCAGACGATTAAAGACTGACCGCGCCGCATGTCTCCTGCCGCGAACACTCCGGGGATGTTCGTCTGATAGTCCGCACCGGTCTTAACGTTACCGCGGCCATCGTATTCCACTCCCAATTCGTTAAGCAGCCCGTCCTGCTGCGGATGGACGAAGCCCATCGCCAGGAGCACCAGGTCAACTTCGAGGCTGAATTCCGCGCCCGGGACTTCGATCATCGGCCTGCGGCCGTTGGCATCAGGCTCGCCGAATTCGATGCGCGTGCCGTTTAGCTTCGCCACCCGGCCTTCGCCGCCGCTGAAACTTTTCGTGCTGATGCTCCAGTCTCGGACGCCGCCCTCCTCGTGGGCATGGGAGCTTCGCAAGATGAACGGCCAGTTCGGCCATAGGAATTCGAGCGTGCGATCGTTCGGGGGCTTTGACAAAAGCTCAAACTGATAGATCTCCGCCGCGCCATGGCGGTGGCACGTGCCTAGGCAGTCCGAACCCGTATCTCCGCCCCCAAGGATGACGACCCGCTTTCCGGCCGCCGTTATTCGTTCGCCTACCGTTACATGCGCGCCTGCAACGATCTTGTTTTGCTGCGTCAGGAAATCCATCGCGAAGTGGACGCCATCGAGCTCTCGTCCGGGAACCGGGAGGTCGCGCGGAACAGTGGAACCGCCGGTAAGACAGATAGCATCAAACGTCGCGCGAAGCTCCTCCGCAGTGATGTCGACGCCGATATTCGTGCTTGTCAGGAACTGAACGCCTTCCTGGACCATCAGTTCGAGCCGGCGGTCGAGCACCCATTTCTCCATTTTGAAGTCAGGAATGCCGTAACGCAGCAGGCCGCCGATTCGGTCGTCGCGCTCGAAAACCGTTATGGAGTGGCCGGCCCGGTTGAGCTGCTGAGCCGCAGCGAGTCCGGCGGGACCCGATCCAACAATCGCAACCGTTTTTCCCGTGCGAATGCCAGGCGGCTCGGCAAGGACCAGATCCATCTCAAATGCGCGGTCGATGATATTCCACTCGATCTGCTTGATTGCGACCGGGTCCTGGTTGATTCCGAGTACGCACGCAGCCTCGCACGGCGCGGGACATAGGCGGCCGGTGAACTCGGGGAAATTATTCGTTGCGTGGAGACGGTCCAGCGCGTCCTTCCAATGGCCGCGGAAGACAAGATCGTTCCAATCCGGAATGATATTGCCTAGCGGACAGCCGGAGTGGCAGAAGGGGATTCCGCAGTCCATGCAGCGCGCGGCTTGCGTTCGGAGTTTGTCCTTCGGAAATTCCGTATAGAATTCCAGCCAGTCGCCCACACGTTCGCCAACGGGCCGCCGAGTAGCGGTTTCCCGCACGTATTTCAAAAAGCCTTTGGGATCAGCCACTTACCAAATCTCCAACATCCTTAGGATGAACCGACGAGATTCCAACGTAACGCCGGAAATCACCTTCATTGAGCGTGAGAATGTGTCTGATGCCGTATGCCAGCATTATGGCGACTAACCGTGCGTCGTGAACCTGTCGACCTATCACTTTGTGTCCAGTAGCAATAGCTCGCCATCGAAAAGCAATGTCGGGTGGCTCGTCAAGTAGAGCGACATATTGTTCAAAGTCAATAAGGTCTCGGTCAGTGTCAGCAATTGAGCGTCCCAGGCCATTTGCAAGCAACGGACGAGTCGAGACGGACCAGTATTCTATCTGGACTTGTGCGCAAATAAACCCTTGCCACTCGCTAGCTCCAACGAGTCTCAATGCTTCCGAACAAACCGATCTGAGCGCACTATTGTCATCCTTGGCCCGTAATGGAATGTTGGTATCCACAAGGATGCTACGTACGATCATCGTACAGATTCTCTCGCCTCAATGCCTCGTCGGGAATGTTGCCTCCCTTGACCCGGCGTTCGAGAAACCTTTCCAGCGCGGCCAAGCGATCTTTCTTAGTCTTGGGTGGAGGCAACGGTAGCGGCTCGCGAAGCTCGATCTCAACCAAGGCGTCTTCTGGCCAATTGACCGGTTCATCCGGGACTATGAGACTATCTTTTACATGTCCTTGCACTCTGGTTACCATGTCGACTTGCCTTTACTACGCTCGCCCGTAAACCGGTATGCTCGCCCCGCTGATATCTCTTGCCTGGTCGCTTGCAAGGAATGCAATCACATCCGCGATGGATTCCGGTTCGACCCACTTTGAATTGTCCGCGTCCGGCCGCGCCTGGCGATTTTGTGGAGTGTCTATCACGCTGGGAAGAACCGCATTCACAGTTATGCCGAGATCCAGCAGTTCCGCGGCCATGCTTTCAGTCAGACGAATGGCTGCCGCTTTGCTGGCGCTGTAAGCAGCGATTCCAGTTAGCCCAACTACCCCGGCGCGTGAAGCGACCGTGATGATACGTCCCTGAGTTCCGAGAGCGATCATGGCACGGGTTACGGCTGCGCTCAACATGAATGCCGTTTTGGCGTTGAGAGCCATCAGGTAGTCCCAGGTGCTCTCATCGGTCTCATGCACGGCACCGTCCGATCGGTAGCCGCCCGCGATATTCAAGAGGATATCGATTCGGCCCATACTCGCCGTAACACGGTCGATGAATGGGTCGACGTGAGACTTCTGGGTCAGGTCCACGGTGCCATAGATGAAATCGTCTTCCGGAAGGCCATTCTCTTGCACGCGCTGGCGCATGCGCTGCTCGTCACGATCGATGAGCGCCATACGGACACCCTCGGCGTGCAGCCGCTTGACGACCGCTAACCCCAGGTTTCCACCCGCTCCGCTTACGACGGCAACTTTGTCTTTGAGTTCTGGGTACATAGGATGTCTAACCAAATCGTTATTTCGGTCGCCTACGGTTCACATTGATGCCAAGCGACTTCCGTGGCAATAAGCTGTTAAACAGCCTCGGCGTCCAACTTGCCCAACTCCGATGCCGCTCGTCTGCGGGCAGTCTTGTTGGAATTCTTAAGTCGTTCCAACAGATCGCGAATTCGCAGTTCTGAGGCGCTTTTGGAATCACCCATGAGAAGCGATCTCCGATCCTCCGAGCGATTGATAATTCTCCTACGACGTCTCGTTACCGGACTCTTATGCGATCGTGCTCTACGATCCACAGCTTGCCCGTCAACGGTTGCTTGTCCAGTAAGGGTAGTAATCTCTTCGCCAAAGCAACGACGGTTAGCTTGTCTGACGCGTTCCGGTCTAAGAACAATAATGCCGGGATACTCCGTTGGTGGATAGGCTCGAATATTCCCGAAACCCCTGTCCAACGTAACGATCGCCCGCTGTGTCGATTTTGTCTCGTTTGCGATCCGTGGATACTGGGCACCAGTAAGACCTTCTTCCATGATGCTATCTGCGTCATGTCCGTTGTTTCGAAGTAACTGAACGATCTCAGCCGGAAGATTCTCGTCGACTTTGAACCGCATTATACGGCCCCGACGGGTATCCTTGCGATACGCTCTCGCGCCAGTTTAGCAGCATACGCAATCGCCGCTTGAATATCGTCGGGTGAAAGTGTTGGATAACTGCGGATGATCTCTTCGTCTGGAATGCGAGCAGCCAGATTGTCAAGGATTACAAACACGGATATCCGTGTGCCGCGGATGCACGCTTCCCCGTGGCATACAAGCGGATCTACCGTAATTCGGGCGCGCCAATCGTTCATATCCTTCTCCCGCAATATTATACAGCAACCGCCTCCTGCCCGCTCTTCTCCTCAGCCTCGGCTTGTTCAGTTAGCAACCGCTCATATTCCTTCGAGATAATCTTAACGAATTTGTGCAGTGAAACCGGCCAATCGTGGAGAATCTCCTTTGCGCGCTGGCTGCCGGTGTTGTTAAAGTGCTCTTCAATCATTGCGTGTAGGAGCTGCACGTCATCGTCCTCATCGACTTTCTTGAGCAGAATCGAGCCGCCGCCGCGATTGACCCTCGTAAAGAATCTCTCATCCTCGTCCAGCACGAATGCCACGCCGCCGCTCATTCCGGCGGCGAAATTGCGGCCCGTCTTGCCGAGCACTGCGACTACGCCGCCTGTCATATACTCACAGCAGTGGTCGCCAGCGCCTTCAACCACCGCGTTCGCACCCGAATTTCGTACGGCAAATCGCTCGCCAACCACGCCCCGCAGGTAGACCTCGCCGCTGGTGGCGCCATAGAGCAGCGTGTTACCGGCGATGATATTCTCGTGCGCGACGAAAGTGGAATCTGCCGGCGGGAAGGCGATGATCTTGCCGCCGGAAAGTCCCTTCCCGAGATAATCGTTGGCGTCGCCTTCCAGCTCGAGAGTAATTCCATGCGCCAGGAACGCTCCGAAGCTCTGTCCCGCGGACCCGTGCAGCTTAATCCGAATGGTATCGTCCGGCAGGCCGGCCTCGCCGTATTTTTTGGCGATCTCGCCGCTGAGCATGGTGCCAACCGTGCGATTCGAATTCCTGATCGGTCCCTCGAATTCGACGACGTCGCCGTCATCGATAGCGGCGTGGCACTGATCGATCAGGTGGTAATCCAGAGCTTCGTCCAGGCCGTGGTCCTGCGGCTGCACGCAGCGGATCGCCACGGTTTCAGGAACTTCCGGCTTGTAGAGCAGCCGGCTGATGTCCAGCCCTTTTGCCTTCCAGTGTCTGAGGGCGTCCCGAGTATCCAGCATCTCCACGCGCCCGACCATCTCGTCGAATGTGCGGAATCCCAGATCAGCCATCAGCTCGCGGACTTCTTGCGCGACAAAGAAGAAGTAGTTCACGACTTGCTCCGGCTGGCCCCCGAAGCGCTGGCGAAGCACCGGATCCTGGGTGGCGATGCCGACCGGGCAGGTGCCGAGGTGGCATACGCGCATCATGATGCAGCCCATTGTTACGAGCGGCGCGGTTGAAAACCCGAATTCCTCGGCGCCAAGAAGCGCCGCGATCACCACGTCGCGGCCCGTCTTAAGCTGCCCGTCGGTCTGTACGCGGATGCGGCCGCGCAGGTCATTCATCACCAGGGTTTGCTGCGTTTGAGCCAGACCGAGCTCCCAGGGGATACCGGCATGTTTGATGGAGCTAAGCGGCGATGCTCCCGTGCCGCCTTCATAGCCCGAAATGAGAACGTGGTCGGCGTGAGCCTTCGCAACACCGGCCGCGACAATCCCCACGTCGATATTCGAGACTAGCTTAACGCTCACCCGCGCCTGCGGGTTGGCGTTCTTTAGATCGAAGATGAGCTGTGCCAGATCCTCGATCGAGTAGATATCGTGGTGCGGCGGCGGTGAGACGAGCGTGACTCCCGGCGTCGTGTGCCGGACGCCGGCAATATACTTGTCAACTTTATGGCCGGGCAATTCTCCGCCTTCGCCGGGCTTGGCGCCCTGCGCCATCTTGATCTGGAGCTCGTCGGCGTTAACCAGGTAGTGCGTTGTAACGCCGAAACGTCCGGATGCAACCTGCTTGATCGAGCTTCGCCTGCTGTCGCCGTTAGGATCCGGAGTGTACCGCACAGGGTCCTCGCCGCCCTCGCCGGTATTGCTTCGCCCGCCGATTCGGTTCATAGCGATCGCGAGTGTTTCATGCGCTTCGCGGCTAATCGATCCGAGCGACATCGCCCCCGTCACGAATCGCTTGACAATCTCGATCGCCGGCTCGACCTCATCGATCGGGACCTGCTGGGCAGGCTTGAACTTGAAGAGTCCGCGTAAGGTGGCAAGCCGCTCGTTCTGTTCATTGACGAGCCGGCTGAATTCTTTGAAGTCCTTATAGCTCTCCTTCTTGACCGCGTGCTGCAGAGATGCGACGGTATCCGGATTGATCTGGTGCATTTCGCCGCCGCGCCGCCACTGATATTGGCCGCCGGGATCAAGCTCCAGGTTTTCGGGGACCTCGAATAGCGGGTACGCAAACCGGTGGCGGGCAATGGCCTCCTCGGCAATGACGTCCAGGCCGATACCGGGCACATGGCACGCTGTTCCGGTGAAATATCGATCGATCAAGTCCTGGTTCAGACCAACGGCTTCGAAGATCTGCGCGCCGCGGTAGCTCTGCAGCGTGGAGATTCCCATTTTGGCCATCGTCTTGAGAAGCCCCTTGCTGATGGCCTTCCAGAAGTGCTTCTCGGCTTCTTCCGCGGTCAGGTCGTCCGGCAACTCTTTTTGGCGGACCATGTCGGCAAGGGTTTCGAAAGCCAGATACGGATTGATCGCGCTAGCGCCGTAACCCACGAGCAGGCAGAAGTGGTGTACCTCTCGCGGCTCGCCGGATTCGACGATCAACGCCACATACGTTCGGGATCCCTCACGAATCAAGTGGTGGTGAACGGCTGAAACGGCCAGCATTGCAGGAATGGGGGCGTGCTCGCGATCGACCCCCCGATCCGATAAGATGATGACCCCGACCTTTTCGTCCAAAGCTTTGCTCGCCTCGCGGCAGAGCCTGTCCAGAGCGATCTTCATTCCCGCTGCCCCTTCGCGGGGATCGAACAGAGTCTGCAGCGTGCGCGATTGGATATCCGCGGCCGTAACCTGGCGCAGCTTCTCCAGCTCCGAGTTCGTGAGGAGGAACGAGTCCAGCTTGATCTGATGGCAGTGTGTCGGCTCCTCGCTCATCAGGTTGCCGTTCGGACCGATGTAGTGCGTCAGATCCATCACCAGCTCTTCACGGATCGGATCGATCGGCGGGTTCGTAACCTGGGCAAAGAGCTGCTTGAAGTAGTTATATAGCATTTGCGGCCGTTCGGAAAGGACCGCCAACGGCGTATCGTTGCCCATCGAGCCGAGTGGCTGCTCGCTGCCGACAGCCATGGGCCCGATTAGAAACTTGAGGTCTTCCAGCGTATAACCAAACGCTTGCTGACGCTCCAGAATCGTCGAATGATCCGGTTCGCGCGCGCCTTTGGGATCAGGGAGGTCTTTTAGATCGACCTTGTACCTCTCGACCCACTCCCGATACGGCGCCTGATGGACAATTCGGTCCTTTAGCTCTGTGTCGTCGATGATCCGGCCCTCATCTGTATCGACCAGGAATATCTTGCCCGGCTGCAGGCGGCCCTTCTTGACGACGTCGGCCGCCGGCACATCCAGGACGCCGGTTTCCGAGGCCATTATCACTAAGTCGTTCCTTGTGACTAGCCAGCGCGCAGGCCGCAATCCGTTCCGGTCCAGGATGGCGCCGATTCGAACTCCATCGGTCGCCGCAATGGCTGCCGGACCGTCCCACGGTTCCATCAGGCATGCGTGATACTCGTAGAAAGCCCGCTTATCGGGATCCATGTATTCGTCGCCGCCCCAAGCCTCCGGAATCAGCATCATCAAGGCGTGCGGCAAGCTCCGGCCGCCCATGACCAACAGTTCGAGGGCGTTGTCGAAGGTTTGCGAGTCACTCCCGGTCATCGAAACGAGCGGGGTGATCTTCTTGACGTCGTCCCCGAATAGCTCGGACGATAGCCGGGCCTCTCTAGCGCGCATCCAGTACCGGTTGCCGCGGATGGTGTTGATCTCACCGTTGTGGGCGATCATCCGGTATGGGTGCGCCAGGTCCCAGGTGGGGAAGGTATTCGTACTGAAACGCTGGTGGACGAGCGCAAGGGAAGTGACGAGGTCTGGGTCCTTCAGGTCGAGGTAAAACCCACTGATCTGATGGGCCATCAGGAGGCCCTTGTAGATCACCGTCCGGCTGCTCAGGCTGGAGATGTAGAAATAGGATGCCTGCTTCAGCCTCCGCGCGGATACGGTGCTCTCGATGACCTTGCGGATGACGTAGAGCTTGCGCTCGAAGTCCTTGGACGATGGACGATGGACGATGGACGATGATCCCTGGCCGATCGTCAATCGTCCATCGTCAATCGTCACGGCGCTTCCCACGAAGAACTGCCGAATCACCGGCTCCACTTCGCGCGATTTCTGGCCGATCTTCTTGTTGTCGATCGGCACGTCACGCCAGCCGAGAAACTCCAGTCCCTCGTCGCAAACGACTTTGTGGACTATCGCCTCGCAAATCTTGCGCTCGACCGGATCTTGCGGAAGGAAGACTTGTCCGGCGCCATAATCGCCCAGCGGTGGCAGGTGCGGAAACTGTTTGCGGAAGAATCGATCGGGGATTTGGATGGTAATGCCGGCGCCGTCGCCCGTTTCAGGGTCGCATCCGCACGCGCCGCGATGGGCGAGATTCTCCAGAATCTTCAGCCCCTGCTCCACGATCGAATGGCTCTTCTCGCCCTTCATGTTGGCGACGAAGCCAACGCCGCACGCGTCCCGCTCGAATTGCGGGTCGTACAGTCCCTGTTTTGGCGGCAATCCCATACTCGTCCCTTGCGCTGGTGAGCGGTGAATGGTGAGTGGTCGTGACCGATACCAGTAACCACTCACCAGTAACCACTCACTCCCTCACCTACAGACAATAATGGCCCGCACTTCGCACGCGGCAGGTTCCCCCGACCGGCAGGAACGGCATGCGTGCTGAACGCGGGCGTCTTCGCCTCTGTCTGACACCTTGGTATTAAGACCTATTATAGCACGGCTGTCGAGCGGGGTCAAGGGATGATTGTGAAGGATTGCACAATTAAGGACCTACCCATCTTGCGTGTGTTGAACACGTAGCAGTACTCGCCCGCGGCTAACACGAGCCGGTCGTCCATCCGGAAGTGCCAGCTCAAGTATGCGCGATTCGTATCCGGTGACCAGACACTTCGGGCTCGTTCCTCAAGCAACTGACAATTCATTATTTCGCCAATGCGCCGATTCGGACCTGCATTAAAGAAGCGTGAAAGTGTTCACAGACAGTTAATCATAATTTAAAGAGCAGTTGGAAGATTGCGGTCGTTTCCATATAGCGTATAATGGTCCTATCAGGAGCAACTGGCTATGCGAATCGACGACATCGTCTGGTTGCCGCGAATCGTCGAAAAGCTCGAGTCCAAGCACGATTTGACTGCGGATGAGGTCGAAGCGGTTCTAAGTATGCGCCCACGAATTCGGTTGATCGAACGAGGAAGTGTCGAAGGCGAGCATCTCTATTCGGCTCAAGGGACAACGGATTCCGGACGGTATTTGATCGTGTTCTTCATTCATAAACGGAACCATCTCGCACTAATAGTTAGTGCGCGAGATATGGATCAGAAGGAACGCAGGAGCTATGAACGCAAGTAAGCTGCGCGAAGAAATGCCCGAGCGATTCGAAAGCCTCGATGCTGCCGCGGACTGGTGGGATAAACACTCGCTCGCAGATTATGAGGACCTAACTCAACCGGCGAGCTTCGAAATTGCGTTGGATCGAGGGAATCGCACGATAAAGATCGACCGTGAATTGTCCGAGGAGCTGCGAACGATCGCACGAAAGCAGGGCACTACCGTACAGGCGCTCATCGATCAATGGATACGGGAACGCCTGCATTACGCGGCCCCGGCAAGCTGAAATCTTAGCGGAATCGCTGCCGGGGTGAATGATCGCCCATATTCCAGTCCGCTCCATGTAGCCGGGTGACGGCGGCGGGAAGGGTGTCGCCGGCAATGTCGAAATGTGTTGCACGCTAATCAATGATCTAATCCATGCGCGGCAGCATTTCGGTGGCGACGCAGGGCAATCGGATTCGCAGGCATGATCGCGGGCATGCTGGCCGCCTTATTTCGCCGGCGACGCCGTGTTGGAATTCGCGGCCATGTGGCTTCCGTTCCAAATCGAGATGGAGGATTGGCCGCTCATTTTGTAGTGCGTCATGAAAAAGTGGCTGCCGTCAGGAGACACGCCTCCATTACCACGAACATCGGACGTCTTCGTATGTTTGCTCTACGGTAACAATTCGTTTACCGTCCCCGGTGAACTTGGCTTCGACATAGTCGTCACCGGCTTTAATGGCCAATCGCTCGGTATGGACCGCGCGGTTCAAATAGTTCCATTCCCAGCCCCGGTCCGCGCCGGATTCCGTCTCCTTGAGCAGTTGCTCGACCCGCACGACGTCTCCTGCTTCATACGCCTGCTGCGCGAGGTTCATGTCCGCAGCGTAGACGAGGTTGTTCGCCCTTTCCGCTTCCTCCTTCGCCTTCTTCTCGCCGGCGGTTGCGCGCGCCGCCTCTTTGAGTGCGTCCTTCTTTGCCCGCGCTTCGCCGTTTCGCGCTCGAATCGCGGTGGCGCTCACGGCGGCCATTCCGAGAATGACCGCTCCTGCTACCACAGCCGTACGAACCACGCCACGCCGATACGCCGATACGCCGCGCGCTGCCGCCGCAGCTCTGCATCGGGCATGTGCGCCGTAACCCAGTTCCGGTCGAACACATGGTCGTAGATTCGGTTGCGGACCTTTAGTAGGCCGTTCTCGACTCTGACAACGCCCGAAAGGCGGAGAACGGGCACGAGCGGAGCCGTCTCATCGTCCTTGACAGGCTTGCCGCTTCGGACCCTCGTGTAAAGGTCGAGCAGCGACGCGAGGTCGGCCTCGCTCCGCAGCAGCCGGTTGCGAACGAACGCCAGGTTGTCG
>JBGPOG010000056.1:0-12651 GCA_041487935.1 Chthonomonadia bacterium
CGGTTGAAACCGCGCCTTCCAAGTACACGAAGTGCCCCTCCGGGCACTGAGACGATAGTCGGCGGAGGCCGACTTTGTGCCTTTCAGAGCCGCGAATTCATTCGCCAGGCGCTCAAGATGGTTTTTCATCACGCTTTTAGATGGCGTATAATGTAGCCATAGGAGGGAATGAAATGGCAGCACTTCAAATTACAGATGACCAAATCGTAGATTTGGTGCGTCAACTTCCCCCAGCTACGCGGGCGGATTTGCTGCTGAAGCTCTCAACTGCCGGTCGCCAATCACGCACCGAAATTCGAACAAGAATGGAGCGACGAATACGGGAAGTCTGCCGTGAGCGGGGGCTGGATTGGGATTCGATGGACGACGAAGCACGACAAGACTTTGTTGAAGATTGGCTGGAAGAGGACTAGGATGGCATTAATTGCCGTCCTCGAAACCAACGTGCTGATTTCAGGAGTCGGATGGGGCGGCAATCCCGAACGATGTGTCCAATTAGTCCGTGAACAAGTAATTACTGGAATAACCTGTTCAGCAATTTTGGGAGAACTGGCAGAGAAGCTTATCACAAGAGTCGGGCTGACCGAATTGCAATCACTCGACGTTGTTGCGGATCTCGTGGCGATATTGTCGGCAGTGGAGGTAACAGGTGACCTTAAGGCGTCGCCTGATCCCGATGACGACATGGTACTGGAATGCGCGGCCGTTGGAGGAGCCACTCACATAGTCACCGGCGACAAGAAACACTTACTTCCTCTCGGAAGTTACCAGGGAATCCCGATCGTTACTCCAGCAGAATTCCTTCGAATTGTCGAAGAATCCACAAGCGGACAAGACTCTTGAACCATACCCCAATCCGTCCTACGACTTTCATTGCCGCGCGACGATTGAGCGAACGGCTCGGCGTCGATGTCGTGCTCGCGAGCGAAACATTCCAGCACACTGGCAGCTTTAAGTTCCGCGCCGCGTTTCATCTGGCCAGTAGTGTGGCTCACGACCACATCCTCACGGCCTCTTCCGGGAACTTCGGGCAGGCAATGGCTTACGCTTGCCGCCTGCTCGGCAAACGGAGCACGATCGTGATGCCCTTGACGTCCGCCCAAGTGAAGGTAGATGCGGTCCGTGAGTACGGGGGAGCGGTCGAGCTCGTCGATGTCCGCGATAAGAGCCGCGCCGAGCGCGTGGCCGAGCTGGCCGCTGAGCATCCCGAAGCATACGTTGCGAGCGCCTACGATGACGACCTCGTCATTGAAGGGAACGCAAGCCTTGGGTGCGAGCTAGCGAATGTACAGCCGAATTTCGACATCATCGTTGCGCCCGTGGGCGGCGGTGGATTAACATCCGGAATAATTGAAGGACTCCGTCGAGACGGCAGCCGGACTGCGGTGGTCGGAGCTGAGCCGCTGCTGGCTAACGATGCCGCGCGATCGCTTCGAGATGGCATGCTCCGGTCAAATGAGCGGGAGCCGTTGACAATCGCTGACGGCGCGCGTACTGTCAGCCTGGGCGAGCGGAATTGGGCGATCCTAAAGGACGGCCTCGGGTCAATTGTGGAGGTCGATGAGGCGAGGATCAAAGAGGCGGTCAGGCTGTTGTTTTGCCTTACGAATCTCAAGGCCGAGCCGACCGGCGCCCTCGGTGTCGGCGCTCTATTGTCCGAACCGCAGCGATTTCGGGGAAGGCGCGTGTGCTGTGTCGTCAGCGGCGGCAACGTCGATCCTTCGGTGTACTGCGAACTGTTGGCTACGTAATCGTAATCCGGAAACTCACACCGCCGTGATCGAAACTCCAGAACAAAATCCGGCGAATACGTCTAATGAAACCGCCACGTCGCTTCGGGATTCATCCTTCATCCTTCATCCTTCATCCTTTGATTCTCATCCCTCATCCGTAACCAAGATCTTCCGATTGTGGCTTCCGTTAGCCGTCAGCTTCGAGCTGATGATGCTGGAAGGTCCTGCATTCCAGGGCGCGATAGGCCGCCTCCCAAAGGCGCCGCTCAACCTCGCGGCATGGGGGCTCACGATGGCGTTGTCCCTCATCATCGAAAGTCCGATCATCATGCTGCTATCCACGGCCATCGCCCTCGTTCGCGACGAGCAGTCGTACCGTGCCTTGCGCAGATTTATGCTTATCGTTTGCGCCACGTGTACGTCAGTGACGGCGCTCGTGGCGTTCTCGCCGCTCTTCGGTTTCATAACCGGGACCGTAATGGGGCAGCCGAAAGAGATCGTCGATGCTGCCCGTCCCGCGTTGCGGATCATGCTTTTCTGGACGGCGGCAATAGGCTGGAGACGATTTTATCAAGGTATCCTGGTGCGGCACGGAAGCACACGGCTGGTTTCGTTCGGCACGGCGGTACGGCTGCTTACCGCAATTTCTACGGCCGTGGCGCTGGTGAGATTGGGCGGGATTCCCGGTGTACAGGTTGCGGCAATTTGTGTCATGGCAGCAGTTACAGTCGAGGCCCTTGTGACAACGGCTTTCGCGATTCCGATGATCCGGCGGGACGTCGAAACGCTGCCTCCGTTTGAAGGGCCGGCGCTAACTCAACGAAGCATCATGAGGTTCCACGGGCCGTTGGCGGCGACCACCCTGCTGACCCTCTTCGCCCAGCCGATGACCGCCGCGGCGCTCGCACGGCTGGCGTTTCCGAAGGTTACTCTCGCTGCCTGGCCGGTGACTTTTATGGTCCTGCTGGTCATTCGCGGGGGCGGACTGGCGCTTCAGGAAATAACCATCGCTCAATACCACGAGATCGAAAACCGCGATCCCCTGCGCAAGTTCGCCTGGATTCTCGGTTGGATTAGCACAGTCTTTACCGGGCTGGTAGTCGTTACGCCGTTACTCGATCTCTATTTGTCCCGGACTCTCAGGCTGCCCTTTCATCTTCAGTTTTATGCACATGTGGGCGTATCGATTGCAGTACTGCTTCCGCTTGTCACAGCCTTGAGCTCATGGGCGCGAGGTGCGATGGTCGCTCGGGGAGATACCCGGTATGTCTATCGAGGAATGGGCGTCAGCCTTGGCGTTCAGTCGGGACTGCTGGTATTGGGCGTCATATTGCGCTTACCTGGCATGTGGACCGCGTCTCTAGCGTTGACCATCGGCGGGATTGCGGAGTATGTATATCTCGCGCGAACGCTCCCGTCGAAGCAGTACAATTCCGCAAGTAACTGACGCTAACGCTTGACCGCCATTCCGGAAATCGGCGCGGCCACATCCGAAACCGGCGGCGCTTAAACGCCAAATCACCCGGAGGAAATTCATGAGCCAACAGGATACTGCCTAAATCGGCATTGAAGCGAGCGAGCGAGCGAGCGCCGCTCGGCCCTCGCGCGCCGGATAAGCTCCGGCACGCCTTCGAGAAGAGCTTTCGCGTCTGCTTCGCTTTCCACGGTCCGCGACTGATCGCCGCGGCTCGCATGATCTCCGACGGGGAATACTACGCGGGCATCTACGACGTAGTTGTCCTCCCTGAATACCGGCAACAAGGCATCGGCACAAAGATGATGGCCCCCCTCCTGGACGGCCTCTCGATCGGCACAATCATGCTGATCTCCGTGCCCGGCAAGGAAGGTTTCTACCGGAAACTGGGTTTCGACAAGCTAGAGACCGGAATGGCCCGCTACCGGAATCCGGAACGCATGAAGGAAGCCGGGTACATCGAATAAGCCGCACTTGGCAGCTTGGGTCAAGCTCGCCTCCCCCGTCCCCGGAATGGGGCGCCCTTGCCTATTGTTTGTGTTGTAAACTCTATTTCTTTTTTCCGCTTTTCCAGACCCTCGCGCGAGTATCTAACAGAATCAAGCATCAAGAACACGGTCCGGAGGTTACCATGACAACCACAGCTCAACTGCCAGCCAACCGCGCCAACGCCCGAAAATCGACCTGCCCAAACACCAAAGCCGGCAAGCAATCATCGTCCGCCAATACAGTTCAGCTTGGAATCTGGTAGCATAAAATCAGGAGACGACAAATGGCACTAACAACCCCAAAGCAGACACCGAAAACCCGTCACAGAACTGGCAAGAAGGATCAACAGACGCCGCGCGACGAAGGCATGGATGCCCCGCTAGGTAGTCCTGCGCGGATCCTCGCGGGAATACGATCCGGTCCCCGCCTGAGTGACGAAGACGCCGAGATGATTCGTAGAGTAGTCCGCGAGGCGCGTGAGGCTTCCATTGGCGACTCGCTATCTGATTGATACTAACGCACTGTCGCTCCTGGCTCATGATGAACCAATCGCTCTCGATCACCTTCGCCAATTGCAATCCGGAGACTCCGTAAATGCTTGTTTCATTGTCATTGGCGAGTGGGAGTATGGTATTTACAACGCGCCAAATGCTGACAAGCAATCACAAGTAAGAGCGTCAGACGACAAGGTTTTGAATGCATTAGCTGGAATTTGGGAATCCACACCCGAGATCGCATCCGAAAACGGCCGCATTCAGGCCCGTTTCCGTAAGAACGGAAAGCTGATTCCCACAAACGACATCTGGATCGCAGCCGTTGCCAATGTCCACGGCGCTACTCTCGTCACTAACGACAAGCATTTCGAACACGTTCCAGACCTATATCTTACTGAGTGGTCTGTCTCGTAAATTCGCAGACAATCCACCTGCAGACTGGCCATCGTTTGCGGTCGTCCACACCCACCCCCCACCAACTTACCTCAGCCACCGCAACAGCACCGACGCCAAACTCAAAAAAAGATGCTGATCCCGACCACTCCCGCGATGTTGACGGCCATAAACATTTCGAGGAAAACCGTCAGCCCGAACGCCAGGTGGTGGTCCCAGACTGCGCCGATACAGCCCAGCACTAGCGCGCACGCGGCGCCCAGGAGCATGGTCGTCTTAAGCTGCCTGGAAACGGCGTGATGCCAGTGCGACAACTGGACGTGGCCCGTGGAGAGCCCGCGGATGATGATCGCCGCGGACTGCAGTCCCGTGTTGCCGCTAATCGCCGAGATGATCGGCATGAACGAGGCCGGCAGAATGTACTTTGTAAGGGTTGTGTCGTAATGGTGAATCACGAAACCGGCCAGGAGCTCGATGAACATCGTCGCCATGATCCAGGGAAGGCGCAGTTTCGCAATTTGCGCGGGCGACTTGCGCTCCATTTCTTCGGCGTCTGTACCCACAAGCCTGGCGACGTCCTCGTCGAACTCTTCGACCAGCACGTCGATCACGTCGTCCACAGTCACAATTCCCAGGATACGGTTTTCGTCGTCGACCACCGGGATTGCCAGCAGGTCGTACCGCGAAATCAACCGCGCCACATCCTGCTGGTCGGTGTCCGCGGTGACGGTGATCGGCTCGCGAGTTGCGAACGCGATCGCTCGGTCCTCGGGATTCGCCACAATCAAATCGCGAATGGAACAGACTCCCTCCAGATGCGCTTCGGCATTCACGATGTAGATAACGTTGATCGTCTCCAGGTTCACTGCGTTGCGACGGACATAGTCCAGCATTGCGGCCGCCGTCTTTTGCGAATCCACGGCCGCGAACTTGTCCGTCATCAATCGACCGGCGGTCCGCTCCGGAAACGCCAGCAGCTCCTTGACTTCTCCCGCACCCTTCGGAACGAGATCCGCAAGGAGAGGCGCGGCCTGTCTTTCTCCCACCTCGGCCACGAGCTCCGCCAGGTCGTCCATCGGCAGGATGTCGAGTATGCGTACAATCCTGGCGTGCGGGGTGTGCGCTACGAGATAGCGATTGGTATCCGGGGCCGCTTCATCCATCACCTCCGCCGCCCGCTCGTCGGGAAGCAGGTCGAATACCGCCTGCGCTTCCGGCAGGGTCAACTCGTCCAGAATCCCGGCGATTTCGGACGGATGCAGTTCGCCCAATATCCCGGTAATCGCCGGTAATCGCCTGCGTGTCCAGCGGAGCGGCGCATCTGCCGCCCGCATTGCGCAGCCTGCCGATAATTGGCTCGATATCCAATCCTGCCATCATTGCATCCCCTCAGATAGGTCGTACCCTCGAACGTGCGGTTCAGTCCTGACAGAAACAGGCGGTTATTCGGCAACTTGCCGGGATCGCTCCTGCCTAGCGCATCGGTTCAGCAGGTTCCAACCCCCCGGACGCCGAATCTGCAAACCAGAACACCCGAATACCCGAACGCCTGAAAGCCTGAACGCCTGAATGCCCGATTACGACGACGGGTACGAGTACGATCAACCATCAACCATCATCCATCGACCTTTAACCAATCAAATGAAACACGTCATCATCGGAACCGCCGGCCACGTCGATCACGGTAAAACTACGCTCATAAAAGCCCTCACCGGCACCGACACCGACCGGCTCAAGGAAGAGCAGGAACGCGGCATGACCATCGACCTCGGCTTTGCAGCGCTCACGCTTCCGGACGGCAGTAAAGCAGGAATTGTCGATGTGCCTGGCCACGAACGATTTCTAAAGAACATGCTTGCCGGAGCGAGCGGGGTCGACGTGGTTTTGCTGGTCGTTGCCGCGGACGAGTCTGTGATGCCGCAGACCGTGGAGCATATGGACATCTTACGGCTCCTGGACGTGAAGAACGGCGTCGTCGCGCTCACGAAGGCGGATATGGTCGACCCCGAGTGGTTGCCGGTTGTCGAGGACGATATTCGCGGGCGCTTAGAGGACACATTCCTGGCCGATTCTCCTGTAATTCCCGTGGACTCCTTGAGCGGAAAGGGAATCCCGGACCTGAAGAAGGCGCTCTTCGAAGCAGTTGCACGGGCTGAAGCGCGCAATTCCAGTCTTCCGTTCCGCCTTCCGGTGGACCGGGTCTTCACTCGGCCGGGATTCGGAACGGTTGTTACCGGCACGCTCGTGGCGGGCAGCATGAAGATAGGAGACTCGGTAGAAGTCCTGCCCCAGCGAATCCAGACGCGCGTACGGGGCTTACAGAGCCATGGAAAGAAGCAAGAGCACATCGAAGCCGGTAGCCGGGTTGCGGTCAATCTGGCGGGGGTCGACGTTGAGGCGCTGGAACGCGGCGCCGTTTTGGCACAGCCCGGTTCGATCTCGCCGACGCAGCAGATGGACGCAATACTCCGAATGCTCTCCTCTGCCGCGAAGCCTTTAACGCATCGCGCCCGCGTGCGCGTCTATATCGGGACCGCCGAGATAATCGGCCGGGTTCAAATACTGGGACAGGAGAAAATAGAGCCGGGGCAACAGGCATACGTTCAGTTCCGCGCGGAAGAGCCGTTCGCATGTACACGCGGGGATCGGTTCGTCTTACGGACCTACTCTCCGATGACCACCGTTGCGGGCGGCATCGTTCTCGACGCGGGTCCACTGAGGCATAAGCGCAACGACCCGTCGGTTCTCAAATCGCTCGCCGCCAAAGAGCGCGGCGGCCCGGAAGACCTGATCGCAACCTGGCTGCAGTCTCTTCAGCTTGGCGGGCTGCGGAAGGACTCGGCAAAAGCGGTTGGGATCAGCGAGACCGGAGCCGATGCTGCGATCGAGTCACTACTAAACCAGGGAGAGGCCGTTGCACTGGAAGGCGGCAGGATTATCCACCGAACGGCGCTCGCCATGGCAACCTCGCGCGCGATGGCCGCCCTCGAAGCCTATCACTCCGCAAATCCATTACGGCCAGGCATACCGAGAGAGGAGTTGCGCGGAAGTCTCTCCCGAAACGCCGACCCGCGCGCGTTCGCGGCTCTACTGCTATATTGGCAGCAGGATGGCTCTATTGTAGTCGAGGCAACCTCAGTCCGGAAATCTGACTTTGAAATCAAACTCGACTCGGCCCAGACCGGTCTGATTAACGGGATAGTCGCCCTGTTTCGCAACGCCGGATACAACGCGCCATCGTTGGACGAGGCCGCAGGCTCGTTAGGCGCAACGGTTGAGAGGGTAAGCGCGATGATCCGAGTGGCCCAGGAACAGGGCCAACTGGTGAAGATCGACGACGGACTGTATTACCATCGCGACACGGTCGCAGCCGCGCGCGATCTGGTCGCTGCGTACATCCGTCACAGCGGCAGCATCACAGTGAGCCAATTCCGCGATCTTACCAACACAAGCCGAAAATATGCCGTTCCTTTTATGGAGTACCTTGATTCGGTGAAGTTTACAAGGAGGTTAGGCGATCAACGGGTCTTAGTGCAACCGTAACCGGCTCCAGCCGCAAAACGTAACTTAGCCGCGCGAATGTACCCCAGCAAACGCCAGCAGTTATGCCTTCGAGCCTTTGTGGTTAATTCAGCCTCCATTGTCCAGGTTTCTCCCATTTTCCTTGACTCGCCGCCTCACATGGAACTACAATGAGCATGTATGCGCACGGACGATTTCGACTACGCTTTGCCGCCTGATTCGATCGCTCAGACACCGCTTCCGCGGGGTGAATCGAGAATGCTGGTACTTGAACGGCAGAGCGGTCGGATCCTTCATCGTGCTTTTCACGATCTGGTCGAATATCTCCGGCCCGATGACACCTTAGTGATAAACGATACGCGCGTTATCGCGCGCCGTTTAGTAGGCAAAAAGGAGTCCGGGCTTGAATGTGAAGCGCTGCTTCTTCGGCCGGTCGGCGTATCGGACTGGGAGGCGCTGGTCCGCCCTGGAAAGCGTTTGAAGCCGGGTTCGCAGATACAGTTCATTCTGGGTAATGGCGACCTAATTCAGACAACTATTATCGGGACAACCGCCCAAGGCGGCCGTATCCTGCGGTTCGCCGATTCGCATTTGAGGGACCGGATGAATACTGAAGGAGCGGCGCCGCTCCCGCCATACATCGATGCTACGTTGTCAGATGAGGAGCGGTACCAAACGGTCTATTCAAAACAAAAGGGATCGGCGGCCGCGCCGACAGCCGGGCTGCACTTTACGGATAGTATTCTCGGCGAAATTCGTGGCGTCGGTGTGCGAGTCGCCGAAGTCACGCTTCACGTTGGCGTAGATACCTTCAGACCGGTCAAGACCGAGTACCTAGAAGACCACGAGCTGCATGGCGAATGGGTTCAAATCTCGCAGGAGGCATGCGAAACGGTCAATTCGACCGGTGGCAAAGTCTTCGCGGTCGGAACCACCTCTGTGCGAGCGCTGGAGAGCGCCGCGATAGGCCCGCATTGCGTCGCGCCATTTGAAGGCGATACACGGCTCTTCATCACGCCTGGTTACCGATTTCAGATCGTGGATGCTCTGCTGACAAACTTTCACTTGCCGAAATCTACGCTGCTGGCGTTGGTTTCCGCGTTCGCCGGCCGCGGTAAGGTACTGGCGGCATACCAATCGGCCATCGAACAGAAGTACCGCTTTTTCAGCTTTGGCGATGCCATGCTGATCGTCTGATGACCCTGCGTTAAGGAGGCATGAATCTCATGCGTTTGGAAGAGTGGCAATCCTGGCTGGACTCGCAGTTTCTAGATCAACCGGTCCATGGACCGAAGCCGGATCAAATCTCTGCTATAGAACCGCTTGCACCCCAGGCTATGATTCAACTGACGACTGCCGCCGAAGCCGCTCCGAAGGCGTCTGATGAGCTGTCGGCTTCTGTGACAACCGTCACTAACTCCCTGCTGCCTGAATTCGAAGAAGCGTCCGCCTGTACTCCCGAAGCGGCTCCTCCACAGAATCAAGCGATTTCAACCACGCTGAAAACAGAGCCGGCATTAGGAGCTATTGCGCCAATACCGTCCCCCCAGACAATTGCGAGTTCGCAGGCCAATCAATTCGAGGATGAGCATATGCCGTCGATCGAAAGCTACCTTCCTCACCTTCGGACGCAACATCGGGAACCGCAAACCACCGCGGCGATCGCATGCGAAACAAAAGCCACTCCCGGCGGCCTAATTCCGGCGGAACTGCCGGATGCGGAGGACGTAAGCGTTCCACAAGCCATCTGCCGGCGCGGATCGGGCCTGGAGGACGCCTCCCCGGCCGAAGGGGCCGTATCAACTAACGATAGCGTTATGGACACCTCAGAAGCCGCAGCCGATTCCGCTGATATCGTCCACGGCGAAAAGGCCGCCAGTTCAGTCCAGCATCCCTCTAATGTGAGCGGAGAGAGTTCCAAAGCGGCCGTGAATCAGGTCGCGCCGAAACGCGCGCGGCACGTGCGGAACATTCGACCTGCGGAGCTAGTTCATGAAGTAGGACCCGGCCTCTTATGGAGTCTCGTTCCAAAACACATTCAGGTCTTGGTCGCGTTGGGATCGGATGATGTCGCACAGAACTCATACAAACGAAGCTTTAAGGAGTCCCGTATCGCATTGATCGAGCGATTGCTCGACCCGACACTGTCGCTCGAGGATACCGCGCGCCTGCTCAATGTCTGCCCGACCACTATCCGGCGTTATACGAACCGCGGCCTTCTGACACATCAGCGGACGCAGGGCGATCAGCGCAGGTTCAAGCTTTCGGACGTGCTGACATTTCTTGAAGCGCAAAGCAGCGAGCGGGAGTCTAACTCTCGGGCAAGCCAAGATCTATGAGAATTGGGATCTTTTCCGAGAGCTATGAACCCCTGAAGAACGGGGTGGCCATCTCAGTACGTACGCTCATCGACGAGCTGCGGGCTGCGCGGCACCACGTCTGTGTTGTTGCTCCGCACTTTCCGGATTACATCGACGATTCGCCGTTTGTTATGAGGGTGCCGTCTATACTCAGCCCGGTCAATGCGGATTACCCCGTCCCCTATCCCTGGTTCCCCAGATTGAGGCGGCAGCTTGCGAAACTACAGTTAGACATTCTGCATTCCCACAGTCCGTGGTTTCTCGGCCTGCTTGCCGTCCGTGCCGCACGGCGCCAGAATATTCCCCACGTTTCGACCTATCACACGTTGTACGAGAATTACGCTCATTACTTGTCGATTCTGCCGGAACATGCGACTCGGGGACTGATCGAATGGTGGATGCCGGAGTTTTACAATCAGTGTACGTGTGTGATCGCTCCGTCAAAGGTCGCGGCGCAATCGCTGCGCGGTTATGGAGTAACTTCGAAAATCGCCATAATACCGACAGGATCCCCTCTGCCTTATCCGGAACACCTATCGGAAACCTCGGTTCGAGTTACCCGCCAGCGATGGGGAGTGCCATTGGATAGCCCGGTTCTATTGTATGTTGGCCGAATAGCGCGCGAGAAGAATCTGGAGCTTGTTCTGGAATCGTTCGCCCTGGTATCTCGAACTCATGCGGATGCGCGGCTGATGATTGTTGGTGACGGACCATACCTTGAAGACTTCAGGACGCTCGCAGCCGCCAGTCCTTGCGGGGGCCGCATCATCTTTACCGGTCCGATCGACCGAAGTGAGCTGGATCCGATCTATGCCGCGGCGGATCTGTTCGTGTTCGGTTCTTGCACCGAAACTCAAGGGCTCGTCGTTGCAGAGGCTCGCGCGGCCGGTACCCCCGCAGTGGTATCCCGAGTTGGCGGCGCCAGTGAAAATGTGACGGATGGGGAAGATGGACTCATCGTCGAGCCGTCGCCTGAGGCGTTTTCAAGAGCAATATCCGCAGTATTGGAGAATACTAACCGGCGCATCGAGATGCGCCAGCGATGCCGGCACAACGCTCAACTTCAAACACCTGCCGCCATGGCTTTGCGCGTTGCCGGCGTGTACCGGGAAGCGGTTGATGCAACCTCGGAAAGCATGGCAGTTGCAGCGCGCGGATAGTACTTAATCGAACCGGCCATGGAGACTTAATGGATCTGTTGAAGCATCCGATCGACCTTATCTTGCATCTGGATAGATACCTGGACAAGGTCATCGTGGCGTACGGCGCCGGAACTTATCTGATCCTCTTCCTGATCGTGTTTGCCGAGACCGGTCTCGTAGTAACGCCTTTTCTTCCGGGAGATTCGCTTCTCTTTGCAGCCGGAGCGATCGCGGGCCGAGGGCAGCTCAATGCCGCCTGGCTTGTCATCCTGTTCACCGCAGCGGCCCTGACAGGCGACAACACGAATTATCTGATCGGCAAGCTTCTCGGGCCGCGAATCTTGCGAGGAGAAGACACAAAACTCCTCAATCGTAAGCACCTGGATCGCACGCACGCATTCTTCGAAAAGCATGGAGGGAAGACCATTATCCTCGCGCGTTTCGTCCCCATCGTGCGGACGTTTACTCCATTCGTCGCCGGCATCGGCGCAATGGCGTATCCCAGATTCCTGGCCTATTCGATCGCGGGAGCAATCCTGTGGGTAAATCTCTGCGTCTGGGCTGGAAGGCTGTTCGGGGGGTTGGCGGTCGTAAAGAACAACTTTTCTCTCGTGCTGATCGCAGTTGTTCTGCTCTCCGTCCTGCCGGCCATCATCGAGGTGCTAAAGCATCGAACCCAGGAGAAACGAGCTGCCGCCGCCGTTACGGATGGATCCGATGGAGCCTAATGCACTGGGATTTCGTCAGCCGGCTGGTTGCAGGCGTGTCTCGGAGTGCGAATCCCATGTCGATGCGGGTGCTTGTCGACGGCTTGATTTGCGCGAAAACGTGATTCCGGCAGAGCGGCACAATGGTTTCGCAGAGACAGGCCCTTACGTCGCCCGCGATTGAAAAGCCCAGTTGCAAGAGGGCGTCGTATAAAGGCCGCATCTCGGCTTTCTTGCCGGAGAACATCGCCTCAACGTAGGCTGCCGGGTCGTAATCCGCCGCAGCGCCACGGCCCTCCGCGCGTTCCGCGACCCGCCAGCAGCAGTTCGTCGTAAG
>JBGPOG010000057.1:0-12436 GCA_041487935.1 Chthonomonadia bacterium
CCGACCGCGCCGTCGACGCGAACGTCTCGAATTTGTTCGTACGGATAGTCGAAACAATCGACTTCGGCCTGTCCGGCGATCGGCATCTGTTCGCGGAGGATAGCCACGCGATGATCGGTCACGACGAGGCCTTCTCCATTGGCGCCGCCGAGCGTCAATAACGGGACCTCGCCGATGTTGAGCTTCCGATCGATGGCTGCCTGGAGATTTGGAGCGAGAAGATCGTGAATCGATGGATCATCGGCCACTGGAGATCCTCCGGATTACAAAATGGACCACGTTCCAATGTCAAATGACCAATGACCAATGCTGACGTAACATTGGACATTGGACATTGTCATTTCGCGATATGCGAAACTACTTTCCGTCCTGGTCGCCGCCTTCGGGAGGACACTTCGGGATGCGAAACCAGAACGTCGACCCCTTTCCCAGTTCGGTATCCACCCAAATCGTTCCGTGGTGCGCTTCGACTAGATTCTTGACCAGGAAAAGGCCAATGCCGGTTCCTTTGACACTCGCAGTCTTCGGATTGTGGATCCGGCGGTAGGGCTTGAATAGCTTTGCTTTTGCCGACTCCGGTATTCCGGTGCCGGCATCCTTGACGCCCACCAGGATGGTTTTTGTTTCAGGTTCTTCCCGGATAATCGTGCGCACCTCGCCGCCCTCTGGCGAGTATTTGATCGCATTACTGACCAGATTCTGGAGAATCTGCTCCACCTGGTCACGTCCCACAACCGCGATCACGGCGTCCGGTTTCGAGTCCATTACCAGAGGGTGTTTGTCTGTATTCGTCATTCCGGCCTGGACTTCGAAAACCGACTCGCTGAGCTCCGTCAGATTTACGTCTTCCCAGAAGAGCTGTTGAGCGATTCCTCGCTCGATTCGAGTGACGCTTAGAAGGTCGTTGATCAATCTACCCAAGCGATCGACGTTCTGCTCGATGATCTGGTAATACTCGCGGCGCTCGTCGAAGCTGAAGGTATCGAAATCATCCTGAGCGAGCATGCTGATAAAGCCTTTGATCGGCGTCATCGGAGTACGCAGCTCGTGGGCGGCAATTGCGACGAACTCGGTCTTCATCCGCTCCAAATTACGGATTTCAGTTATGTCGTTCAAGATGATCGCCGTGCCTATCAGATGGTGGTCTTCTCCCTTGACCATGGCGGCGTGCATCTGGAAAATGCGTTCCTCATCTGTTTCCGGATCGGCCACGCCGATCTCTTCGGCAGCGCGAGTGTCGTCTTCTTCGGATCCTCCATTGCTCGTTCCGTTCGGCGACAGCATTCGTTCCAGGATTTCAGACGCTTTATCGTGTTTGATGACGTCGAGATACGGCTTGCTCACCGGATCGGACTGGACGTTGAAGATCTGCCGCGCGCGAGCGTTCATCTGGATGATCTTGCCGTTTCCGCCGATCAACATCAGGCCGGCGTAGAGGCTCTCGATCGTGTGAACGAGCTTTTCTTTCTCCTCGATGATCTCCTGGAACATCTGGGCGCTGGCGATGACCGCCGCCGCGTTCCGCGCCAGTCGTTCTAGGAGCCGTACGTCCTCATCGATGAATTCGCCGCCATACCGCTTATTAAAAACGCTCAATACGCCGATCGAGAGTCGATCGAGAACGCGGTTCTCGTCATCACGTTTCTCGACGACAAGAGGCACGGTCACACCATTCCGGATATGGAGGTACGCCACATTCTCCTTGACGGTTCGGGGGTCGTTAACGGCGTCGTGAAAGATTGCGGGGCGCTCGGTTCGATAGACCTCGCCGGCTATTCCGTGATTTACTTTGACGCGGAGGACCTTGATGTCGGAATCGCTCATGCCATAAGCCGGCGAGCGCCCGACCAGGTCGCCGGACTCCTTGTCGAGGATCATGATCACGCACTTTTCGGCTTGAAGGATCATGGCGATCCTTTGCACGAGCCTCTTGAGCGTGTCTTCAAATTCGCTTAACGCCACCGGAGTCTCTGTGACTTCGGAAGCTTTCAGACCTCTCTGCAGCCGCGCGATTTCCTGATTCTTGGCGGCAAGCTCTTGCTCAAGCTGCGAGAGGCGAGCGCGAAGCTCCTCCCGTTCGTCAAAGGACATTCTCGATTTTCTCCGGAGCGTAAGAAAGGAAGTAATAGAACAGACGATTATATCATAATGGCCGAATCAGCGTCAACCGAGCAGACAGTTAAAGGTCTTCGCTGTGAGCCGTGTCACACCTCGAAACCGGTATTCCGGGCTGTGCGTATTACCATTGGACGCCAGTATCCGGCAATTCGGCCGGCTGCCGCCAAAAGCAGGAACCTTATTACCGGTTCGGGAAGGTAAATAAGAGTTCCAAATTGGCTATCGGTATTACAAATCGCTTGCAATAGGGTCATTCGCTAAGGAGAAGGATATGCGTCACAGGTTATTGGCTGCCGGGTTGGCATCTCTGGCGATCGCCGTCGCGGGATGCAGCCATAATCAGCAGCCGGCCAACATGGCCCCGCCGGTCAATGGCGGCGGCGGTCCAGGTGCGGTCGCCTCGGCCCCGCCCGTTGACGCGGGTGGACAAAGCGGCGTCTACAATTGGCAAGACGTGCCACAGAATCAAGATGTTCCGATCGCGCGGGCTGTGTTCGACCAAGGCGGCTACCAGCTCTACGCCGAATCGGGTGAAACGATCGTGGTTCCGTTTGCCAACCAGAATCTCTACGTGATGAAATTCGGCCGCTCGAATTCCGGCCGGACGTATTTTAGGAACGAGGCCTCGGTCCCGGTCCTGTATCTTCGCCCGGGCGATTCCCTGTCGAACGCGGCCGCACAGAATGCCCGCTGGTATCCAATTCCCGACGATTTCCGGTACGAGCGCCCCATGTACGTCGCAGTTGCGCCGACCTGGGCTGACTACACGGCTCTCGGCTGGTATCCCGGCATGAACTATTACGGCGGGATGTGGGGCTATAATCCGGGCGTGCATTTCGTTTGGATGCCGAGTTTTTACATCGGCCTCGGCGGCTCCAGGTATACGTCCTATAATACCTACCGTACCTACTACACCAGCCATCCGGGCTACGTTCGTACGACCAGGACTTTCAACTATTCGTCGCCGCGATCCACCGGCTCGTTTGGTTTAGGACGTTCCGCCGGTTCGACCGGGAGCTTCGGTAGATCGCGCGCTTCGGCTGGCTCGTTTGGGACCGGCCGCTCGGCGGGTTCTACCGGTTCTTTCGGTAATCGATCGATGTCCGGCTCGACCAGCGCATTCGGTTCGACCGCAACCAAGTCCAGCGGATCTTTCGGCTCAACGCGAACCCGCAGCAGCTTTGGCGGAGGCTCGAGATCCTTCGGCGGAACGAAACCGTCGTTCGGCGGCGGTTCGACCAGCGCCAGGCCCTCCGGCGGATCGTTCGGAGGCTCTAAGTCTTCGTCTGGGTTTGGAGCCAGCCGTCCTTCGTTCGGCGGCGGCTCTCGGAGCGCCGGAGGATCGTTCGGCCGCAGGAGATAATCGTATGTCGGGCGGGACGAATATCCGGATGCAATTTGTTATCTGTGCTAAGTCTAGGCAAAATGGTTAGGTTACGCTGAAAGGATAATCGGCCAATGAACAATATGGTGTTTCGAACGGGTGGGGACTGGGATAGCACCTACCTTGAGAATAACGGCCAGGAAGTAATGGCGGCGCAGCTATTTGTCGAGGTACATGCCGGGCGCGACGACTTTGGAGATCCCTGCATGGGCGGCATCAATAACGGCGGAGAGATGACGGCCATTGTCCGCCCGCAAGACGACCCGTCGCAAGAAATCGGAATATTCCCAGGGCGTCTAGAGATGGTGTTTCCCGGCCATATCATCATCGTCGAAAACACGCATCCCGGATTTGCCTTCGAATTCTCGCGCGTCCTTTACAACAGTCGGGATGTTACGGACAATCTGGTCGATCTTTACGTAGATATAAATGCCGCGGACAATGTGGTGAGCGCCTATATAACGCTCTTCAAGCCGCATTGGATCACGTCGGACGAGGTTGCAACCTATACGATTCTCGC
This sequence comes from Chthonomonadia bacterium, assembly GCA_041487935.1. Taxonomy (GTDB): domain Bacteria; phylum Armatimonadota; class Chthonomonadetes; order Chthonomonadales; family CAJBBX01; genus JBGPOG01. The sequence goes on from JBGPOG010000057.1 coordinate 4,023, forward strand.
TTGACGCGAGGCAATTGTAGAAGGTCCTGTGGCGAGGTGAAAATAACGTCATTCCCGCATGCCTTTAGCGGGAATCCAGGGAACTTGGAACGTGGATTCCCGATAACGACCTCGGGAATGACGACTATACGGCCGTTCCATTCGAATTATGTAATTACGTCAAGCATCACGCATCAGAATCGGATTGATCTTCGGATTGATCTAATGAAGAGGAAAACTGAATTGAAGCGAAATGTTCGCATTTTACTGGTTGGATTGATTACGCTCGTATTCGCGATTAGCTCGTTTGCTGCGCTCGCGCAGCGACGGGGCGGCGGGTTTGGCGGAGGACGCGGATTTAGCGGAGGGAGCCGGAGCTCTTTCGGCGGCGGATCCTTCGGCGGAGGGCGCAGCTCGGTCGGCGGAGGGTCTTTTGGAAGCGGACGAAGCTCTTTCGGCTCGGGCAGCTCAACCAATAGCGGCCGGAGCTCGTTCGGTTCGTCCAGCTCGAGCGCGGGCCGAAGCTCATTCGGGAGAAGCGGGTCATTCGGATCGTCAAGCTTTTCGCGGTCCAGCTCGATTCCGTCCGCATATTCAGGGTCCCGGCCCTATCGGACGTCATCGATGTACTACGGCGGCCGATACGTGCCGGCATACCACTACGGCTATTGGAGCTCATACAGCTTTTACTGGGGCGCTCCGTCCTGGTACTACTGGATGCCTTTCCATCCCGCGTTCTATTGGGGGGCGCCGGTCTATGCCGATGGCGTCTTATATCCGGGCGGATTTAGCTGGGTGCGCCTGTTTATCGGGCTATTCGCGTTCGCGTTCGTTTTCTGGCTGATCGGAAGGCTGGTCTTCCGTGGACGCGGAACGCGGTATACGAGTTATTAGAATCGTACTCGTACTCGAAATCGGGTCTTGTCAAGTTATGAACGACCGATTACGACGACGTGCACGGGTAAGAGTACGATCTGGAGTGAAAGGAATTCCCTCCCGCATGTTTGGCAGATCCAAGAATGAAGTGGATGAGCCCGAGCGCCCGCCGGCCTCCGACGCTGCCCGTATCCAGGGCGGCGGACTGGCGCAGGTGATCGTTACCGGGTTGGAGCCGATCGATTTCCACCTCTATCTCAACGACCGGCTCGTTCCGGCGGAGGACGTGGAAAGCCTTTCAGTAGCTATCGAGTCGCCGGACGAAAATGGGATTGGCGAAGAGATGGTTCGCGCAACGTTGGCGCGTTACGTCACCAACGTCGAGGGCAAGCGGACGCAGGAATACACCGAGCTGTTTCCCTGCACGTTGTATCTGGTAGCGAACGACCGGAGAGTCGCCGTGACGTGCCAGAATGCCGGTTCATTAAATGGTCTGTGGATCAGCCTGGGGCTGAAATCCGACGGGACGTCGTCGGAGGTCAGCGGAGCCAAGTCTCTCAGGATTGTCGTCTCGCAGGACGTAGTCGACGCGCGACTGACCTGGCTGGACGGGACAAGCGAGGATTTGCTGGGCGTTGCCGAGAAGGCGGGTTCAACATAGATGCTTCGCATTCTGAGCATACTTGCACTCGCGGCGGAATTGCTTTTTTTCGCCGGAGCGGCGCGGGCCGATTCCGAAGGTCCGGTTGAGGCGCTGCGTCACGGCGATGTGTATATCGAAACCGGCGCGAAAGCCGAAGCGGAAGCGCTGCACAAAGCTGCACGGGAGCAGCTTCCCCTAGTCCTCAAATTCGCCGTTTTCAACACCGACTCGAACTCGCAAACCCTGGTCCGCGAAGGCAGCCGGATACGTCAGCGGCTTCGAACGTTGGACGGCAAAGCGCCGGACGTTCTCATTCTTGGCAGCAACCACGGGCTTGCGATCTCTACTGACGAAGTCGATAACGACTCTCTAAAAGAGCTGGCGAGAGTTGCTGCAAAAGATATCCATTCAGCCGGCTATACCGAGACCTTCGTAGTCCTTGGGCAGCAGGTTGGCGAGGAAGTCCGGCGTCGCCGCGGCATGTCCAATGCGGCCAGAGTCGAATCAAATCCGGAATCCGCAATTCCGCCGGCCGCGGCCAACCAGCAGGAGCCCCTCTCGGCACCTCCGGATCAGCCCCCGCCTGCTCCGCCATCATCCGGAGCGCCGTTTTTTGCAATCGTAGCCAGTCATCGCCCTTTTGGCTGTGGTCCTGTTCTCCGCTCGGCTGATCGGGGATAGACGGCAAGCTGCCGGAATGCGGGCCGGCCTGGAGGATCTCAAGAGTGAGGTTGTCTCCCAGATGAACTATCTTGAGGATATTCTTAGTGTGATGGACACTAAAGCCCAGCCACGCGTCCGAGAAGCGAGGCTCGCCGCCGGCAACAAGCTCGACGAGGCGTCCCGAATTATGATCCAATCGCGAAGGACGTCCGAGCTTGCGCGCGCCGGCCGCCTTCTTCGTGATGCTCAAACCGACCTCGCGCGGGGGAAGCGAGCACTTACGGACTCTACCTCGACCTGAGCCACCACACGCAAGGTTCGAAAACTCTAGGAGCCCCGTATTGAGCCAGGGAAACCATCCGTCGGAGTCACACGAGCGATTACTGGGAGGCCAATGTCAATAGGGAGGCAAGCCATATTGCGCGGACTGATCCCGGCGTGCCTGGTGATTCTGGGCCTATGCGTTGTGGGCGCCTACATGCTCGCCAACAAACGCAGGCTGGACGAAAAGGAACGAGCGCGGACCGCAGGCTTCGCGAAGAGCAGTGCGTATATGCGTTTGCGGAACGAATCCGAGTCCTTTGCCCGGCTGGTTGAGCCGATCGTCGATCGGAACGACAAGGAAGCGCTCATCAAACTGCTGCGCAAAGCGCACGCAGCATCGCGACAAGCCGCATTCTCCATGAACGTCTTCAAAGGGCAACCGAATCTGGTTAAGGCGATGATTGACGGCGGCTACGTACGGAAGGGCGAAATCAATGAATTAGACCGGGTTTATTCAATTGACAAACGCGAAGTACTTGAAATGGGGTTCGAAACAGCGATTAGATGGGGCTATGCTGACATTGTGGGAACGCTTCTCGATCGCGGCGTTGATGCAAACATGCGCCTTGGGGGCGGCTGGCCCGCTGTTGCTCAAGCGGCAGCGTGGGGCCACACGGACGTCGTGAACAAACTGCTCGACGCCGGCGCTAGGATCGATGTTGCGATCGATTGGGCATCCGGCCCACCACCAATCATCCGTCCTGGCGACATGGAAAGGCGAAGAATCGGCATGACGCCTCTCATGCTCGCAGCGCAAAACGGCCATGCTGAGACAGTAATGCTTCTGATCGGAAGAGGCGCGTCGGTACGAAAAAAATGGGTCACAGGTGAAACGGCGCTGGACGTCGTTCTCAGGAGACGATGGGAAGCTGCGACAAGCATCCAGTCGCGTGTAACTACGACGCAGAGCATGTTCCCGAGTGTTCAGACCCCGGCTCGCGCCGAAGCGATTAGCAAGCGCATCGCCAAGCAAGTTGACTGGCTGAAGGTCGAGAAGATACTTCAAGCCGCCCAAAAGAAAGAGTTGCACCAGGCCGCCTCACATTAAGTTTGTTCTACCCTCGTATTGCTACACCCGCCCTAAACTGGTACAATAGGTTCCCCGGCGCAACTGTGATTGTTCGCCGGGCAGCGTATGCCGGAGGCAAGCCTATCAACGCCAGAGTCGAAAACCCGGTCCGTCGAACGGTTTGCCCTTTCCTGGTTCTGTTCTGCGCGTTCTTCGCGGCTTTAGCCTATGCGGCGGAACACCAGGATGCGGTTAAGCTCCCGGAGCTGAAGGCGTCTTCCGCAATCCTGGTCGATGCGGATTCGGGCCAGGTGCTCTTCTCCAAGAATCCAGATCTTTCCCGCCCGCCCGCCAGCACGACAAAAATCATGACGGCCATCCTGCTTCTCGAGCGCACGAAGCCGGAAGACGTCATCGTCGCATCGAAGCACGCTGAAGACGTGGAGGGCAGCTCGCTCAACTTGCGGGCAGGCGAGAAGATTACGGCACATGACATGCTGTTCGCGCTCATGCTTCGGTCGGCAAACGATGGGTGCGTTGCGGTCGCGGAGCACGTGGCGGGGTCGGAAGCGAAGTTTGCGGAAATGATGTCCGCCAAGGCACGGGAGATCGGCGCCACCCATACAACTTTCAGGAATTGCAATGGCCTCAACCAGCCTGCGAATAAGACGACCGCCCGAGACCTTTCGACTATGGCCCGCTACGCCTCACGGTACCCGGCGTTTAACGAGGCGACACGAACCAAGTTCCACACGATTGCGCGATCGTCCGACGACAAGGACGTCATCCTTCGCAACCACGCGAAGTTCCTCTGGAAATTCGCCGGGGCGGACGGCGTCAAGACCGGTTATACGGTGCCGGCAGGCCATTGCTTTGTCGGGGCGGCGAACTGGAACGGCTGGCGGCTAATCAGCGTCGTGCTGAATAGTCCGGATATCTTCGGCGAAACCGGCCAGCTAATCAAGTTTGGGTTCAAACGGTTCGAGCAGCTCAAAGCCGCCGACAAGGGCCAGGTCGTCACGAACGTGCCCGTGACAGGCGGGACCGCGCCAATCGTAATTGCGGCCAGCGCGGCTCCCGTCCATGTCGTCGTGCCAAGAGGGACACGACCGGAGTTTAAGCTGGAGCCTCATTTCTCAACAGTCCCGGCTCCGGTACACGCGGGCGCGACGGTCGGCTCCATCGAAGTCCGAGCGGATGGCAAGCTGGTCGGCACCGCCCATCTCGTGGCAACCCAGACCGTCGAGCGAGCGAAGGCCGCCGGAGCTTCCGCCGGTCGATCCGGGTATCTTGCCGTCGCACTCATAGGAACCGCGGTGGTTGGTTATGGAACAGCGATTGCAAAAACTGCTCGCCGCCGCGGGTATCGCCTCTCGGCGATCCTGCGAGGAGCTTATCGCCGCCGGTAAGGTGACGGTAAACGGCGTCCGAATCACCGAGCCGGGCTCGAAGGCGGATCCTGACGTGGACGACATCCGCGTGGACGGCAAGCGTATTGAGTCAGCCGTCGAGCATCTCTATTTCCTCCTCAACAAGCCCATCGGTTATGTCACGACCGTCCGCGACCGGCACGCGGCTCATACGGTGATGGAGCTGCTCAAAGGCGTTTCCGGCCGCGTCTATCCCGTGGGGCGTCTCGATGCCGATTCGGCTGGGCTGCTGATCCTCTCCAACGACGGAGACTTCACCCAAAAGCTAACCCATCCGAGCCATCAGGTTGAGAAGACCTACCGCGCGGTCGTTCGGGGACAGGTATCGGAGTTTGCGGCGGCGGATCTCCACCGAGGAGTTCTGCTCGACGATGGGATGACCGCGCCGGCGATAATCGAGTGGGTCGACTACGACGAAGCTAACAACGCGACGATCGTCGACGTGACCATCCACGAGGGCCGCAACCGGCAGGTGCGCCGAATGTTCGAAGCAGTAGGATATCCCGTTCTGGCGCTGACACGGATGCGGATCGGGCCGATCGAGCTCAAGGGCCTGGCGCCCGGATCGTGGCGGAAACTGCACCCGAACGAAATCAAGAGTCTCCTATCATCCGCCGATTCCACGCCCGTCTCCAAACCCCAGAAACCGCTCGACGAACCCGCGGAAACATTGGAATTGCGCGGAGCGAGGAGCAACCGAAGCAGGGCTGTAGGTTCTCCGGTGAAGGAAGTTGTAAGTCCGGCTCGAGATCGCGCCTCCCGCAGGCCCGCTGACACCAAGAGGGATAAGGCTGGCACCATCCCAAAGCAGGTGAAAACGACTTCCGGCCCGATCGAGGATGAACGCTGGACGGCGCTGCGCGCGGAGGCTCAAGAGTTGGCAAAGAAGCTCGGCCGGGATCGAAAAGAGGACGAGACCGGCGGCAAACGATCCGTGGCGAAGGACGTCGAGCGAAAAGGCAGTTCAACGCGCCCATTCAAGAGGAAGCCGAGGAGTGGCCGATAGTGTGCCGTCTCAGTCGCGTCATCACAACGTAACCTACTCGGCGAATCCGTCATTCCGAGCGCCTTACCGCGCATTGCGCGGGGTTGCGCGTAAGAAACTGTCAAAGCCCCCGTCATCCCGTAGGGATCTGTTTTTGAATTTGCAGTCAACATTCGTTTACTAAATGGTGAAGTTTCTTAGGAGACCTCATGTGCTGCGCACACAACCAAGCATGAAAATGACGTAGCACGAGCGACTTGCCCTAGTTGGGTCGGCTATTTTCAGGAGAGCATCCAAGCGAGGCGGGCCCGTCACCCCTCCGCCATCACCATCTGTATCAGCGCCTGGATGTAGCCGATCGAATAGGCAAAGGCCTGCGCGCCGCCCGCATCGCCCGGGATTTGCGGGACGTGGTCCGGCATGATCATTCCGTCGTATCCAACTGCTTTGTAAGCGCGCATCGCCTTGATCATGTCCACGTCCCCGTCGTCCGGGAAGGTCTCATGGAAGTTCAGGAACCGGCCTTTAATGTTGCGGAAGTGTACGTTGAAGATCTTTCCGCGGCTTCCGAAGTAGCGGATGACATCAAAGATCTCCCTTGCGGGGTTTTCCAGCATTTCGCAAACCGTCCCCTGGCAAAAGTTGAGGCCGTGGTAGGGGCTTGGGCTGATTTCGATAAGTCGTTTCAGGCCGTCGACGCTTCCTAATACGCAGTTTACGCCGCGGAACCCTTTGTCGCGCGGGACCGCCGGGTCGTGCGGATGGCAGCACAGCCGGACTTTAGATTCTTCAGCCACGGGCACCACGCGCTTGAGGAAGTAGGTGATTCGCTCCCACATTATTTCGTCAGTCACGCGTCCGGCGGCGGTCGGTTCATCCTTATTCGTGGCGCGATCGTAATTGAACGTGCTGTACTTCGCAAATCCCCGGCCGGGCGTCTGCCCGGTGCGCGGCACGCCCAGGATATTCAGGTTATACTTGACCGCCGGAATACCCGCCCTCGCTGAGTTCCGGATCATCTCGCAGAGGTTGTCGATCTCCCGGTCCCGCTCCGGACTCTTGCCGAGCATGATATTCGGGTTCTCGGCTCCGGAGATCGGGACAGAGCTTAGCGGCAGGGGAACCATATCCAATTTGATCCCGTGCTTCTCCACGCGCTCGCGCAAACGGCTCAATCCTTCGACCGACCAGTTCTCATCCATCGTCCGCATTGGCAGCGAGCTGCAAATGTGGTTCACGCCCAGTGAAGCGAGGGCGATCAGGTCCTGGTCCGATGAATGGTTCTGATGGCCGGCTTTCATAGTCGTTTTCTTCCAGGCAGCCTTCGTGTCCGCACCGGACACGGTTGACGTGACACCGACCGTCCCGGCCAATGCCGAACCAATGAACTCACGTCTATCCATTTCGTATTCCAACCAACTCAGTTTGAATTTCATTCATCGTGCCTGCGGAGGCAGGCACAGCGCCGTACCGCAGCGCGGGGGTTCAGCCCCGCGGAAAGTAACAACCGTCGAGAACCGGCCAACCAACTCAGTTTGAGTTTCATTCATCGTGCCTGCGAAGGCAGGCACAGCGCCGTACCGCAGCGCGGGGGTTCAGCCCCGCGGAGAGAAAAGACTATCGCGAGAAGCGGGTCATAAGAACGCATATACCGGAGTACTCAAGTACCGTTCGCCTGTAGATGGAATAATCACAACGAACAGTTTCCCCTTATTCTCCGGCCTTGCAGCAACCTGCAGCGCCGCCCAAACCGCCGCCCCACTGGAGATGCCCGCGAACACGCCCTCTTCTTTCGCCATTCGGCGCGCCATCTCCATGGCGTCGCTGTCCTCGACGGTCACCACTTCGTCAATCACGTCCATATTCAAGACGGCAGGCACGAACCCTGCGCCGATCCCCTGGATGGAGTGCGGGCCGCACTCGCCGCCAGACAGCACCGCGGACCGCGTTGGCTCCACGCCGATGCACTTGAACTCGGGCCGGCGCGCTTTGATGACCTCTCCGACGCCGGTAATCGTTCCGCCCGTGCCGATGCCGGCGACGAGAAAGTCTGCCTGACCGTCCGTATCGCGCCAGATCTCTTCCGCAGTGGTGCGCCGGTGGATTTCCGGGTTGGCGGGGTTCTCGAATTGTTGAAGGACCAAACACCTTGGGTCTTTGGCCGCCATCTCTCGAGCGACACGAAGAGTGCCCTCGAAGCCTTCGATCGGCGGTGTGACAATCAGCTCCGCGCCAAGCGCCTTCAGAATCCCGCGCCGCTCGCGCGACATCGTATCCGGCATGACGATGGCGCAGCGGTATCCTCGTGAAGCGCACACGAAGGCGAGCGCGATTCCCGTGTTCCCGCTGGTCGGTTCCACGATGATCGTGTCCGGTTTGATCTTGCCTTCCCGTTCGGCGGCTTCGATCATCGATACGCCGATCCGGTCCTTCACGCTGGAAAGAGGATTGAAATACTCCAGCTTGGCGGCGATCATCGCATCGATGCCGTCCGTCACACGGTTA
>JBGPOG010000058.1:0-12398 GCA_041487935.1 Chthonomonadia bacterium
ATCGGCCGGCCCTCTTCATGCAGTTCCTCCGCCGCCGGTCTTCGAGTTTTCTTGTGACGACTGCCACGGAGCTACAGGAGGGCTCGCGGGCTCCGCCCGACGATCTGTACTTCTAAAACCTGAAGACTCCTTCGAGGAGGTATGCGTTCGTCCTCTGTTCGTCTATGGAATAGGAAAACTGAAGGTTGCTTCGAAGCCGATAGCTCAACTTGAATTCCCATGCGGCATAATCCGGGGTTGCAGCAAGGTTTGCTCCGGAAAGCCGCCTCCAATAACTCACGCTGAGTGGGCCGAAGAGCGGCCGGGAAACGCGGAAGGAAAATGCGTCTAACCGGCTGTATTCGAAGGCCAGCTCGTCGAATCCAAGCACGCGCGCTATACCGCTTCTATCAAACAGCTCGGGAAGGAGGTTGGCGGAAAGGATATCGGTAAACTGCTCGCCAAAGACGCGGCCATAGTTCGGATTGCGGCTAAACAGCTCTTCGATGGCGCCCTGGCCGCCGAGAAGTCCCGTGACTCGTCGCTGGAGATCGTCGGAGCTGAGCGCCAGATCGGGCGGATCCGACCGGAATGCAAGCTTTAGTCCGCGCGCAGAAGCTGTCCTTATTCCCTCCGTACCCCCGATGGTCGGCGCCGCCGGACTGTTGATCGGCCCCTTCGCTTCGACCGTGATATTATACCTCCTCCGCACCCCATTGATGGAGGTCGCCGTCATTCGGGTGGAAGCGGTCATGTTCACGTCGATTTCCAGCTCCTTTTCCAGAAGGCCGCCGGAGGGACGGGACGGGTATTTGATTGCGACCTGCCCACCCTTCTGGATCGTAAATCGGGCAGTTGGAAACGTTAGCGTTCCGCGATCGACGACCAACGTGCCGTTCAGCCTCGGATCTGTAATCGGGCCTGCCAGCTCGATAGGAGCAGATTCGGGGGTCTTGACGAAGGCGTTGAGCTGAGCAGTTTGAACGCGGACGTTGTCTTCGGCGACAAACTTGAGATCAAAGGTTGGGAGGAACGGTAAGTCGATATCTACCTGCTTTTTGGATTGGAAGCTGTCGGGCAGTTTGAGATCCGAGCGGCCAATGAAAACCGTACCCTTGATCGCCGGTCGGAAGAGCGAACCCGTGACGGTCAGAGGAGAACCCGTCGTCGACCTCTGGCTGTGCGTTGACAATTCGGCGGCGAACGCACCCGACCCGACGCCGGGAATAGGCGCCTCGCCAACCAGCAGCTTTGGCGCCCATATACTCAGTCCCTCGCCCGTGCCGGAACTGCCGTCGATCGGCAATACGCCGGTGATGCTAATGGGTTCGCTCGGTTTGGACGTAACTCTCGGCCCCACCACTTGCGTCCGAGCGGTGAACTCCGTGATCTTAACAAGGTCGCCTGTCAGCGCAGCTGCCGCTTTCAGATCGCGAATTTCCGTATTCGCGCCACTGAACCGGATCCGTGGCGCATTGATTGAAAGGGAGCCCTGCAGGCTGGATCGCTGCTCCACGGCGAGCTCATCCGGATTCTCGCGGCTGTAGAGATTTCGCAGCGGCCCGCTGAACTGCAGGTCCGCGGTAAGAGAACCGTTTACGACGCGTGGCGCTGACGAAGTAAAGGCGGAGATGATCCCGAGTCCCTGATTGTCGATTGAAAGCTTGAATGCGGCCGGTTCATCGACCTTCAAGCCGAGGGCGGCCCATGAGAATGGAAGCGAAATATCCTTGAGATGTGCCTCGTAGGGACCCGGCGGCGAGAATTGCGGCGCCGTTGCCAGGAGTCCGGGATTTGACACTTCATTCTTTTTGACCGGCTTCGCTCCACTCGTTTGCGCGGAAGCGGTTTGCGGCCCAGGTTGGGCGGCAGCCAGACGGGCCTGGCTGGGATCCGCAACCGTAAACGTGATATCCGAGGCCCGTATACGGCCGCCGCCGATTGTCACCGGTGAAGCCACTATTCGATCGAATACGATTGGCCGCCCGTTCAATACTTGTCCGTCGGGGTCTTTCCATGATGCTTTCGAAAGGTCGGCGATCACAGTTAGGTCCGGCGCGGAGGGATTACCGGAGGATTTGACGGTTACCTTCCCAGCCGTTCCCTCCAGGCCTTCAAGCATCGGCCGATCCGGCAACCCCTGCCGCAGCTCTCGCGAATACGACTCGGTCAATAGCAAGTGGTTCAGACGAGCAATTGCACGGCCCGTCGGATTCTTGCTGATTAGAGTCCGGGTCTCGATCGACAACGGAATTCCGGAAAATCGTTCCGGCGTATAGATTACGGAGCCCAGGCGCACCACTCCGTTAAGCTCCTCCACGAGAGTCTGCTGCAAGCCGGAGGAGGGGGCGGTCCCGACTCTGAACTCATTCAGACGATCGATCGTCCGCTGCGAGAATTTCGATCTCAGAAAGACGGTCACCGGATCGCGCGCGTCGCGAAGGCGCCCTGCCAGCTCGCCCGGTCTGGTCAAATCGGACGTTTTAAACAAGAGTGAGCTGTCCGGAAACCATCGCTTCAGTACCGCAAGCGAGAGTGAATTGACTTCTACCTCACCATCGAGCAGCTTGTCCGTAACGAATGAGCCGCGCGCGGTAACGATCGTCGGACCGGCTACGACTTTAGCCTCGCGCAGATCGACATGATCCTTTCCGGCGCGCGCGCTGCCGGTGAAGACCTCGATCGATTGCCGGGCAACCACCATCTTCTCGCCATTCCAGCTAAACTCGAATTCCGGCTTCTCCCTGGTTCCCGCGACCGTAAACGTGCCGCCGATATTGCCTTCGAATGGGCTTTCTATCGGTCGAAGCCGGATCGCGAGCCAGCCATCCGGATCGTTCGTCACAAAGCCGCTCTTGCCGAGCGTCTGGCGCAATCGCTCGAGCGGGAGGCCGCTGACTTTTCCGTGAGCATCGATCTCTTCCGATTTGCGGTCATACACCAACCGGTCCAGCGAAACTCCGTCCGATTCGCTGCCCAGCAGGATGCTGCTCGCCCGAATCTTGTCGCCATCGAGGAAAAACTTTCCGCCCAAATCGCCGAATACTTCACGGTTGATTGTCAGTCCGGTCGTTTTCCCTTCTGCATGGCCCCGAAGCTCGGCGAGATTGGAATCCTTGAAGATCCCGCTGATATCCGCCTGCATATCGCCACGGCCCGTCAAGTTCGCATTGCCTCCCAGGTATGGGTCCAGTAGTTCCAGATCGACGTCATGCGATTCGCCGCGAGCGGTAAACGTGCGGCCGGCAAAGACTTGTGCGCTTCCCGTGACCGTCACCGATCGGTTCCTGGCAACGACTTCTGTCACGCTGAGCTGAGGCGTTCCCGCGGCCTCATATTCGATGTTGCCGGTCACCCGATCGAATGCAAAATCGCCAAAGGTCGGACGGGTGATCGCAATTCCGGGGACGTGTACGACCGCTCGGCGCAGATATCCCTCGGCAGTCCAGGTGCCGCGCGCGATACCAGACGCATTGGCTTCCGTGCCGGCCAACTCGGCGATATCCTGCAGCTCGATTTCATCGAAGGCTCCGGCAAGCTCCATCTGTCCCCTTGGTGAGAATGGCTCATGGATAATGCCTTCGATGGTCGTAAATTCCGGAAACCTCCAGACTTGGCCATTCGAGATGTGGATTTCGTGCTTGCTGCCGGATAGATTTGCGGCCGCGAAATCTACCCGCATGCGCTCGCCCGATGCGATTTCATATCCTCGAATCAACCCGGTGACGTTAGGATCCGTATACTTGCCGGTGACGTGTCCCTGCCGAAGGAACACCAGGCCATCAACATATGGTTTGCCCTCCGGATTCTTTTCGAGGGGAAGCCGCGCCAGTTCCACGTCGTCCGCTTCGGCAGTTAGATCGACCTGTTTCGATTTTAGATCGACCTTACCTTGTAGGATCGCCAGGCCCTTCACGTCCGACGCCGTCAGCGGATCTACGAAGAGAGTGTCCCCTTGAATACGCAGCCTGGCCGAGGAGTCTGAGACTTTCCAATCCTTGTATTCAAGTCCTGCAACCTGCACGAGCGCAGATCCTTGCGGCGCGCTGCCGTCCGTCCGCCCGCGCGCCGATACATCCGCCGATGCCTGCCCTTTCAGGCCGGCCATTTCCTTGATCCTGGCATGGCTGAGATCGATTCCTCGCGCGTGAACGTTGGCCGCATAGTCGAACTGTTTGCCGATCGCTTTGACAAACGCTCGGCCGCTCGCCGATCCGCCGGCAACTTTCCCGTGAAAATCGAATGTCCCTTGCGTTCCGTCGTACGAGGCGGCAACCACGAGGTCGCGAGCTGTTACGTTCTTATAAGCGACTTCTGGAATATGTCCCGAAGCGACGATTCGCGGCTTCTCGCGACTGCCTCCGAACTGTACCGAGAATGCGGTGTCCTTCGGTAGGGAAACACCGCGAGGCAGCCTGCCACGAACGGAAATGTCCCCTGCCCCGCTCAGCGTGAGGCGATCCAACGGTCCACGGAGCTGGACGTTTGCACTGCCGGTTGCGGCAACCGACTTCCATTCCGGATACTTACGGTCCAATTTAAAAGCGGCCAGCACCTGCTGAAGCTGCAGACCGGTACCGATTGCGTTGCCGTCAAGTACGGGTTTGACATTGCCGAATGCGCGCCCATCGATGGAGACGGTGCTTCCCGCAATAGTTCCCGTGAGATTTGCGTAAATGACCGACGGGCTGGCAGTTACCTCGCCGTTGACGCCAAGTATCGGGCCCGCCAGTCGGTCGGTCGTTGCAGATGCGTCGGCAACCCTGGCTGTGGCGAGATACTCGAATGGTCCTTCGCCTGCGTGAACAAGTGTAAGCCGCCCGGTCGCGGTCCCGCCGGCGATCTGCTGACCCGGCGGCAGCAATCGGTTAACGGTCGTTCCGCGCACCTGTTCTGCATCGATCCGCAGATACAACCGATTGCCCGTGGGCTCGTAGCTTCCAACGACGATGCCGTGTTTGCCCAGGCCGGTCGTTTCATTTCCGGACAAGCTCCAGGTAACCGCTTTGTCGGCATTGAACTGAAAGCTGCCCGAAACGCGCGCGAATGAAGAGGCGAGCGGCGTTGGAGGGCGATCCTTATGTTTGGGAGCAAGAGAATCGAAGTAATCGAGGCGGCCATTGGTCACCGTCACCGTTCCAACGGATGGGCGGGCGGCTTTTTCTCTCCGCGGCTTAAACAGGTCCGCAAAGTTCCAGCGCCCCGTGCGATCGCGAGCCACATACGCCACCGGATCGCTCACACTTGCGTTTGCAAAGAGAGGGATTTTAGGATTCCGTTCGAAGAGCAGACTCTGAAGATCGAAGTCCACCACAACCTGGCGCGCCGAAGCGATTCGCCGCACTCGATTCTCTCCGAATGGCAGCTTGCGGTCGATGCTCACGTTTTCAAGATAAGCGTCTCCACCCTTCAACCAAACTTTCCCGATGCGGACGTCGTGGCCTGTAACTCGTGAGAGCTCGCTGGAAAGGATCGGCGCCAGATCCCGTTCGGCGGCGTGAAACGAACCGCGAATGATGTAAAAAGCCAGAAGAGCAAGCGTGACAAGGGGAGCGGAGAAGATGAGAAGAGTAAGAATGCGACGAACGGGACGCATGAAGCGTTATCCCACCATAGCGAGGCGCTCGCTTAGTATCCTCTTGGAAAACTCGATCGCATTATAGCTGCTTCGGATGAATGGCCCGGATGCGACGAACAGGAACCCCAATTCAGAACCAGTCCGCTCGTATTCCAAGAACGTGTCAGGATGAATGTACTCTCGTACTGACAGATGGTGCATCGTGGGTCTTAAATACTGCCCGATTGTGACGGCGTCTACTCCCACGGATCGCAGGTCTGTCAAGGTACGGACGACTTCATCCCGAGTCTCGCCCAGCCCCAGCATGATCCCGGATTTGGTGTAGACCGCCGGGTCCATCTGCTTCACCCCCTGCAGCAGCTCTAAAGTCCGGCGGTACTTTGCCTGGGGGCGCACTTCAGGAGACAGGCGCTCCACCGTCTCTATATTATGGTTGTAGATATCCGGCCCGGCGTCGACTACCAGTTTCACGCACCAGCGTTTTCCCTTGAAATCAGGAGTGAGCACCTCCACGATCGCGTTCGGAATCTCATCTCGGAGCGCCCGGATCGTTGCTGCGAACTGGCTTGCGCCTTCGTCTGCCAGCTCGTCGCGCGCAACGGAGGTCACGACGATGTGCTTCAAACCCATGGCCCGGGCAGTCTCCGCAACGCGCAGCGGTTCCTCCCTGTCCACCTGCTCCGGCCGGCCCACCTTGATCGCGCAGAATCCGCAAGTTCGCGTACAGATGTCGCCTAGAATCATAAAAGTCGCAGTCTTCTTAGACCAGCATTCGCCAAGATTCGGGCAGCGCGCGCTTTCGCAGACCGTGTGCAGCCGGGCGTCGCGCATCATCCCTTCGACCTCGCGGACGGTCTCGAGGCTGGGCACGCGTTTGGTAAGCCAGACTGGAAGAGTTCGGTTCAAAGTCTTTCCCACAAATGACGCAGATTTCAGCGGATTGGTTCCAATGCGTAGTGTACCGAATTCGGGAAGGGTCGTCAAGTTCCCATGGATCGATTGGCCGTTTACAATTGGCGGGAAGGAAAGCGCCAACACGTAGGGGAGAATAATTCGGGCGATCAGCCACATCGAGATACCGGGTCCCTGTCCGAATTATTCGCCCTCTTGCACGAGTCGTTTAAAGCTACACCTTCAAATCGATGTGCCAAACCATCGAGATCATTGCCGCAGGAATCACATTATTGCTGTAGAATCCTGGTCATCGGCGAGCCGTTTCATAACGCCCAACCTCTGCGTCTGGTACTATAATGCCGCTCATCGAGCAGACAGGCGACATATGAGGCAAATCGCATTGGGTGAAGGCGGCACGGGTTCAAAGCACGGACTTCCACTCTATATCAGAATCCTGATCGGCGTCGCCTTCGGCACTGCGGCCGGGCTCGCCTTCGGTGAAAGAGCCGCTGCCGCAGGCGATCTCGGAATGTTGGTCGTCACGCTGCTCAAGACCCTCGCGACGCCGCTTATTCTCTTCGCCGTCCTGGACGCGTTCCTCCGGACCCGAATCCCAGCCCGCAAGGGTGTCAAACTCATCGCAATCAGTTTGACGAACGCAACCGTCGCCATCGCGATCGGTCTAACGGTAGCAAACTTGCTTCATGGCGGTGACCAGTGGCGCGGACGGATCGATCCGTTGAAGAGCGATCTCTCGCGGAACAGATCCAGGGCGGCGAGGCGGGACGTGGACGAGGACTCAGAACGGGTCGAAGCCCTCGCGGATGCGCTCGTCGCGAAAGGCGTACTCACGAAGCGCGAAGCCGCTCCGCCAGCGCCGTCGCTAGACCCGATGAGGAACATCGTCCGCTACACGCCGAAGAACCTCGTGGATCCGTTCCGCCGGAATAATGTGATCGCAGTCGTCCTGATCGCGGTGCTGGCCGGCGCCGCTCTCCGAAAGCTCAAGGACCGCAATCCGCCAGAGATCGCGAGCGGGCTCGCCATGGTGGACGGAGTAGTCACGGCAGTGTTCCAGGTGTTCGTCCAGATGCTGGAATGGGTGATCGTGCTCGTGCCGTTTGCCGTATTCGGGATCGTCGCAAACGTCGTCGGCAAAACCGGGGCAGGCGTGTTCGCCGCGTTGGGCATCTTCCTGATCGTCATCGCAATCGGGCTACTCATTCATACGGTGATCTACTACAGCCTGCTGTTGAAGTTGATCGGCCGCGTCTCGCCGATCAGGTTCTTCGCCGGCGCGTCAGACGCCATCGTGACCGCGCTCTCATGCGGAAGCAGTTTGGCGACCCTCCCCATCACCCTTCGCTGCCTGAACGACCGGCTGAAGGTCTCGCCAGGCTCGGCCAGGCTGGCGGCGTGCGTGGGCACGAATCTCAATCACGACGGAATCATCCTCTATGAAGCGGCCGCGGTGATTTTCATTTGCCAGGCATTCGGAATCCATCTGAGTTTTGGGCAGCAGCTTACCGTTGCACTCGCGTCCGTCATGGCCGGGATCGGTATCGCAGGCGTCCCGGAAGCGGGCTTGATCACCCTTCCGCTCGTAATGGGCGCGGCAGGAGTGCCGGATGCAATTGCGCTTGCCGTCATTCCGCTAATCTTGCCGGTCGACTGGATAATAGGCCGGCTGAGAGCCGCAACCAACGTGATCAGCGACATGACCGTCGCGACGCTGCTGGACCGATTGAGCCCGCCGGAGGATCGAGAATCGCCCGGAACGATGGGGCTTGGCGAAACCGCCGGACAGGTTGAAGCGGCGCTTTGACCTGCCGTTTTATATTGACTTCGGAAACCGGCTCCGAGTATACTATGTCCGCCCAAAGAAGGGGCGGCAACGCGCCGCGGTAGCTCAGTTGGTAGAGCAGTGGACTGAAAATCCACGTGTCACTGGTTCAAATCCGGTTCGCGGCACAAACCTCATACTTGGGATTTCTTGACAGCTATTGTCAATTCCTGTACAGATGGAATTGACCTATTAGTAAAAGGAAATCCTATGAACGCGCAAGACACCGTTAGTTGGGCGGAAGCCGTCAAGAGCTTCTACCTCCACAAAAGGGCCGTACGCGCCCTGGGCGCCGCCGTTTGGTATCCCGACCGCCTCTCCAGCCTAGTGAGGCGGGCAACCGGGCAGAGCATTCCCCTGCCGGATTTCACTAAGCGGCATCCGGACGCCTACCTTGCCTATCGCGCCGATCTGGGTATCAAGCCAACCACACTGCGCCGGCCGCGTGTGTTTTCCCTGACCTGCCGTATCGGGGAGCCGCTCAATGGGTTGTTGAGCAGTAAGCGGGCTGCAAAGAGAAAACGGTTGATTCGACCGTTCTGGATTCGGCGCGCGCAAAATCTTATCCTCTGCCTACGCTGCAACGCCGGCGCCGGGGAGAGGATAGGTAACCGAGGCGTGTGACGGAATTGCCATCTCGATGGCTCGTGACATTTTCCGTGCGCGAACTCTAACGCCCCGCCCGGGCAATCCGTACCCACTTCACGCATCCCGAGGTCCTTGCTCGTTTCGCCAATTGGCCAATTGCGAACGGTGCTGAAAAAAAAATGCAGGAATTTGAACGGACGCTTCCGGAATCTATATCATCGCGCGAGTCAGTAGTTTAAGGAGGATAAAATCGTGCGCCCCGATTACGCTGCTCATACGCCCCCGGATGACGATCCCGAGCGTTGGCATGATCTCAAGGAACACCTGTTTGCCGTGGCAAATGCCGCTGCCGGGTTTGCTGCGAGTTTTGGTGCCGAGAAGCTAGCATCTGCTGCCGGCCTTACTCACGACCTGGCAAAGGCAGATTCGCGATTCCAAGAATATCTCACTGCCTGTCACGAAAACCGCCATGCCGAAAAGTGCCCTCACGCCCATCCGAGCGCAAAAGCTGCTTACGACCAATTAGGCCCTGTGGCTTTGACGGTACTTGGCCACCACACGGGAATGCCTGACAAATGCGAAGCGAAAGCGTGTTTCGACAATGCAGATGAAGCTGCTGTCGCATCGGCGCGTGAGTTCATGAAACGTGTCGGAACGCTCCCAGACCTGAAGCACGCACTCCCCACGTGGGCAACGGATCCCATCACGTGCGAAATGCTTCTTCGCATGGTCTTTAGCGCCCTAGTCGATGCGGATTTCCTGGACACAGAGAAGCATTTCGACGGCAGCAAAAGCGAAAGACGAGGGCTATACCCGGCGATTGCGGATTACCAAGCAAAACTGAATGCCCACCTCACCGGTTTCGCAAATTCTGCATCGACGGTTAGTCAGGTACGGGCGGAGGTACTCGCGAGCTGCTACTCCGCCGCAACACAATCTCCAGGGGTGTTCAAACTCTCTGTACCGACCGGTGGCGGCAAGACGCTATCGGGACTCGCATTTGCACTCGACCATGCGGACGCGCGCAAATTGGAACGGGTGATTGTCGCCATTCCTTACACCAGCATCATCGATCAGACCGCGAAAGTGTATGCGGACATTTTTGGCGCGGAAGCCATCCTTGAGCACCATTCTTCCGTCGAGACAGTCGATGACGAAAACGGACAAACCGAGCGTGAATCCAATCGGCGCCTTGCTTCGGAGAATTGGGACTGTCCGCTGATTGTCACTACGACGGTTCAACTCTTCGAAAGCCTGCTGGCGAATAAACCCTCCCGCTGCAGGAAGCTCCACAACATCGCGCAAAGTGTGATCGTCCTGGACGAAGTTCAGACGCTTCCTCCCCATACTCTTGCTCCAATTCTTGACGTCCTCCGTGAGCTCGTTGAACATTACGGCTGTTCCGTGGTGTTTTGTACTGCCACACAGCCGGATTACTCGGGTGTCGATAGTCGTATCGTCTCTCAGGCGGTGGAGATTGTGCCTGAATACCCTCGCCACTTTGCGGAGCTAAAGCGAGTCCGCTACGAGATTGCGCCCGGAGAATGGCCGGTTGAATACGTGGCGGAGAGGATTGACAACGAGAACCAGGTTCTCACTGTTCTGAATACGCGCAAAGATGCGCTCGCTATCGCATTAGCTTGCCGCCAGGACGACTCGCTCTACCACCTGAGTACACTCGTGTGCGGTCACCATCGCAAGCGGGTGGTGCGGGAGGTGAAACATAATCTCAAGATGGGAGCGCCGGTTCGGTTGGTTTCAACTCAAGTCGTTGAGGCAGGGGTCGATGTAGATTTTCCGATTGTGATGCGCGACCTCGGTCCGCTCGACCGCATAATCCAGGTCGCCGGCCGCTGCAACCGCGAGGGCCTCCTGAATGAACTTGGTCAGCTTGGCACGTGCATTGTCTTCCGCCTGCAAGGGCGAGGATCGCCGAGAGGAGCTTACCGGACGTTCACCGAGCTAACCATTACACTCCTTGAAGAGTTCATGGAGAACCTGGATGACCCTGCCGCAATGCAGCGCTATTTCCGCGAGGCATTTAAGTTCACCAGCACTGGCAATCATATTCAGGAACTCCGAAAGGAGTTCAAGTATCGAACCGTTGCCGAGGAGTTCAAGCTCATCGCCGACGTAACGAAACCGCTTGTCGTGCTCAACTACTCCGAGGCGGATGTGCCCAATCTCTTGGAGGGATGGGGACACATGCCTCCGGGTAAATGGTTCCGCCGGCTGTCACCATTCACCGTAAGCGTCTATGATCACGATATTCGAAAGCTTCGCAATGAGGGATTACTGCAAGACCACGAGAGCGGCGCGCTGATCTACACCGGTGCATACGACGCTCGCTTTGGTCTAACTCAAGGCTTGCCGGACCCAGCAGACCTAATTGTGTGAAGTTCTTGACCATCTTCCGCATAACGCCCGACGATCGTGAACTGATGGCATACACGGCACGGTAGCATGATGTGTCCCCGTTCAAAACGGTGGCCTAGCCAGTCGAACAGGCGACGTTTCTTGCAGTGCTTACAATACCATCGGACGAACCGCGTCACTGGCTGCTCCTTGTGGATGCGTATTGGAGACAAGTATACGTTGAAAATTTGGAACACACCTTAACAGGAATTGCTAAAATCGAATTGCAACGGTATAATGGCTTAGGTTCGCAATCATGGCGAGCGCAGCAGCATACCGTGAAGATACGAATAATGCGCTGACACTCTCCGGAATGCTGAGGATTGAAACCTGTTGAGGTGCGTTCAAACTCAGGCCCGGGGCAGGGCAAACTTGTCCTGCCCCGTGAAACCCACCGGAAAGGAGAACTTATGAATGAGCGGTACGTCACGGTCCGTGTGAGGGGCGAGTTCGCCCTCTTCACGCGTCCCGAAAACAAAGTCGAACGGGTGTCTTATCCCGTCATGACCCCCTCAGCGGCGCGCGGGATTTTGGAAGCCATCTACTGGCACCCCGAGTTCACGTGGGCCATACGAGAAATCCATGTGTTGCCAGCGCCAGCGGATCAAGCAGATCTACGCCCCGTGCGAACATTCGGCCTCTTGCGCAACGAGGTGAACTCCAAGATGTCGCC
The DNA here is from genome assembly GCA_041487935.1 of Chthonomonadia bacterium. Classification (GTDB taxonomy): domain Bacteria; phylum Armatimonadota; class Chthonomonadetes; order Chthonomonadales; family CAJBBX01; genus JBGPOG01. The sequence continues at coordinate 11,971 of JBGPOG010000058.1, forward strand.
GGATCGAAAGGAACCCTACTTCGCGGACGACGACCGCGCCCAGCGGCACAGCGTTTGTCTGCGTGACGTGGACTATCTAATCTTCGCGGACGCGCAAGTGAAACCCCACATCACGGATGACCACGCGAAGTTCCGCGACCAGTTCCGGCGCAGGGTGGAGCGCGGCCAGTGTTACCACCGACCCGCGCTCGGCTGTCGCGAGTTTGCCGCGGAGTTCGGACCTGCGGAGGGCGCGCCCCCGCCCGTGGGCTGGACCGAAGACCTGGGCTTGATGCTTTGGGACCTCGAATACAAACCCAAGCCACCATACTGGCCCAAGTTCTTCAACGCTCACATCGAAAACGGCGTCGTGAAAGTACCGGATCGTCCGATGGAGGTGACGGCATGATCCTCAAACGGATCGTTGAGTTCGCTGAAGCGAATGCAGG
>JBGPOG010000059.1:0-12364 GCA_041487935.1 Chthonomonadia bacterium
AAAACCTATTCCGCCAAGCCACAGGATATCGATCGCAAGTGGCTTGTGGTCGATGCGACGGGAAGGCCCATGGGCAGGCTGGCCGTCGACGTGGCAAAGCTGCTTCGCGGCAAGCACAAGCCGATCTTTACGCCGCATATGGACACAGGCGATTTCGTGATCGTGGTGAATGCGTCGAAGCTGGTACTCACAGGCCGGAAGGCAGGAGAAAACGTCTACCGCCACTCCGGTTGGCCGGGCGCTTTGAAGTGGATCACCCGCGGCGATGAATTGGCCAAGAAGCCCGAGGAGGCGCTGCGGAGAGTGGTTCGCGGCATGCTGCCGCACAACCGGTTGGGCGACGCCCTGATCGATAAGCTAAAAGTTTATGCTGGACCCGAACATCCCCACGTGGCGCAGAAGCCAGTGGATTGGACCGGGTTTGCAAACGAGTAGGTCCTAATTCTGAAGGAGATCGCAACGTGCCTCAACCAATTCGCTATTACGGAACCGGGAAGAGAAAAGACGCGGTTGCCCGTGTCTGGATCGCGCCCGGCACGGGCAGCGTGACTGTCAACGACCGTCCCGGGGATAAATACCTCGGTCGTCTGGTGCTTCAGCGCCTCGTTCAGCAGCCGTTCGAGGTAACGGAGACGGCCGGGCGTTTCGACGTAATCGCTCGCTGCAAAGGTGGCGGGATCAGCGGCCAAGCCGGCGCTATCCGCCACGGAATCAGCAAGGCGCTGTTGGAAGCAGATCCGGCCCTGCGCCCAACCCTCCGCAAGCTGGGGTTCCTTACGCGCGATCCGCGCGTTAAGGAGCGGAAAAAATACGGACGCAAGCGAGCGCGCCGCGGATTCCAGTTTAGCAAGCGCTAATTAGTAACGAGCGCTGAGTACTGAGCGATGGTAGAATGTTGTCTCCGCCGTGCCCAGTCTTTGCCCTGCGAAATCGAAATAGAATGCCGGGCTGTTTAGGCGAAGCCTGTCCTTATGGACGGATTTCGCTGGTGCAGCCCGGTGTTTTATCGTGTAATGTGGTTACGCCGATCGCGTTTGAAACCGGTCCGTGAGAAAACCGGCTGTAGAACGTTGCGCGCGGAAATCGGGGCAAGGCGGCGCTGCGGAAACTACGCGTTTTCGCCAATCTCTTGAGTTAAGATAGTATTACTTACTGCCTGCGGCGGAGCGTAATTTGATCGAAGAAATTGAGGTCCAGCCGACAGCAAGTGCCGGGCAAGCTGTGCCGTGGTGGGCTTACGTCGCGCCAATGGCGGTCTTTCTGGGCATTACCTATCTGGAAGGACTAGCGCCCAGTTCTTACGTCTGGATCTATGTTGCCAAGGTCTGTGCAGTGACCGCCGCGCTGATTGCCTGCCGGGCGGCTTGGCAGGACGTGAAATTCGAATGGCATGCCGTGGGGCCCGGTGTCGTTGTCGGCCTTGCCGTACTGGCGATTTGGGTTGCCGGGGAGAAGTGGATCGCATACCCGCACCTGGTGGGGAACCGCAGCGCGTTCGATCCATTCGTTTCAATCGCCAGTCCGTCCACGCGCTATGTGTTTCTCGCCACGCGATTTTTCGGGTTGGCGCTCATGGTTCCGGTGATGGAGGAGCTGTTCTGGCGGTCGTTTCTGATTCGTTACCTCACGACCGCAAAGTGGAGAAATATCCCGCCCTGGGAGTATTCATGGCCGGCTTTCGCAATGGTGGCAGCCGGGTTCGGCCTGGAACATCCGGAATGGCTGGTTGCCGTTGTCTGCGCGGTTGCGTATGGGTTGCTGCTTCGCCAAACGAAAAGTCTGTTCGCGTGCATCGTGGCCCATGCGGCGACCAACCTTGGTCTCGGCATTTACGTGATTTACTCGGGCGCCTGGCAGCTATGGTAGCCTAATTGATGCCGAAAAACTGCAGCGCCAGATAGAAGATACCGGCAACCGCCGCCGCCGCCGGCAGTGTCAAAACCCAAGCAATAATCATGCTTTGCGCCACCCCCCACCGAACCGCCGAGAGCCGCTTGCTTGCACCTACCCCAAAAATACTTCCCGCGATCGTATGCGTGGTACTTACGGGCATTCCGTAATGGCTCGCAGCCAATATGACCAAGCTCGCGGACGTTTCCGCAGCAAATCCGTGAACCGGTTCCAGCCGGATGATCTTGTGGCCCATCGTCTTGATAATGCGCCAGCCTCCGGCAGACGTTCCGAGCGCCATCATGATCGCACACGACAGCTTAACCCACAACGGCACCTCGGGTTTTTGGATCCAGTGGCCGGTCACGAGCGCCATGGTGATGATCCCCATACTCTTCTGAGCATCATTCAGACCGTGGGTGAAGGCCATCGAGGCTGCGGATATTACCTGCAGGTGGCGAAAACTCGCGCCTACGCGCCCCGGGTTGGACCTGCCGAGCAGAAGAACGATCGCGAGCATGATGAGGAAGCCGCAGGCAAATCCTGCGAGCGGCGAACCTACGAGAGGAACGAGCACCTTCCACTTCAGACCGCTCAATTTGGCGCCTTCCCAGATGACGATGCCAAATCCCCGGTGGTGTACGACCGCCGCGCCTATGAGCCCGCCAATCAGCGCGTGTGACGAGCTGCTGGGAATCCCGAATCTCCAAGTAATCAAGTTCCAGGCGATCGCTCCGACGACCGCGGCCAGAACCACGGCTTGAGTGGCTTCCTTTGGGTCGACGAGTCCCTTCGCGATGGTCTTGGCAACTTCGGTGAATAACAAAGCGCCCGCGAAGTTGAGCGCGGCCGCCATGAGGATGGCTGTCTTGGGCGAGAGTACCCGGGTGGAAACGACGGTGGCAATAGCATTTGCCGTGTCGTGGAATCCATTGATATAGTCGAATGCCAGTGCGAACGCCACGACCAGGATGATCAGAAGGCTCCCGTCAGGCATATTTGACGACCACGCTTTCGATGACGTTCGCCACGTCTTCGCATTTGTCTACGGCGATTTCGACTCGGTCGTAGATTTCCTTCCACTTGATCACTAACAGAACATCCGGATTCGGCGCATTGAACAAGGTCGCAAGCGCCTCGCGGAAATGCTCGTCGCTTTTGTTCTCCAACTCGTGTATCCGCACGAAGATGTCGTGCATCGCGTCGCGCGGACGGCCATGCCGAAGCTGGCCGATGGCTGCGGCGGTCATTCTTGTAATTTCTACAAGCAGGCTCACGAGCGGCTCTAAATCGGGGCGCGGCTCGGTAAGTTGGTATAGGGCGATCCGACCCGTGGCGGCTTCGATAAAGTCCGTGATGTCATCGAGACCGCTCGACAGAGAGTGGAGATCTTCCTTATCCAACGGAGTGACGAAAGTGGCGTCCGTCTTGTTTGCAAGTTGGTGCGTGACTTCGTCGGCTTCGTGCTCGATTTCGGCGATTCGATCGACGTATTCCTGCATTTTGGAGAAATCTTTGCTGAGTGAATGGAAAACCTGTGCCGCCTGGCAGGCTTTGTCGGCTTGGTTTTCTAAGAGGGCGTAGAAGGTTACGTCGCGTCCGAAAAGTCGCAAGATTGTCCTCCGGGAGATTTCGGTAACATGGTTGCGCTTACTTGGAATGATTCCAGGGGTTCAAGGCTAAGCGGTTGTCTGCACGCATAAAGTATACCGGGTTCATTAAGGAAACATTAAGATAGTGTTGGGATTTGATTAATGGGGCCGGCAATCCTGTCGATCTCGTCCGTGGATTTATCCGGCGCTGTGAGGTACGGCTCCAATTCGTGCAATCCGTTGACGATGACCGCTCCGGCTTCTATCAGCTCCCGCCATATACGTGATGCGGAGCCGGAGGTAAAGTCCCGCTGCCCGATTGGCAAATCGCCGGAAAGATACACGGGTTTGCCGCGGCGGAGCACTACGAGCGCCATTTCCAGGTTCGCAATGTTGCCGTGGCCGATCGGAACGTCGGTAATCACGATCGCATCCGCGGATGCCATCATTGCTTCACATGCGGAGCGCGCCTCTTTGGTGATCGCGGAAAAAGGCGCCTCCGTCACGCATTCGATGCCCAGCGCAGCGCAAGCCTCTTCGTCGGAGTCGAGGCGGTTGAGTACGCCGGAGGTCACCCAAAATCCGTGTCTGTGCAGACCGGCCAATATTGCGCCCGTCCCGCCCCCACAGATGACATGGATTCGCAGCGTGTCTTCATGATGAGACGGGGCCGGCGCAGAGGCGGCGAGTACCAATGGCGTTCCCGATCCGGGCCTTTTTGTAACCACTACTCCCGAACCGTAGATACCTGTGAGCGTTTCGACGGTCAGCGCCGCATCCGGCGCGCCTTCGGCGACAATCCGGCCTTCATTCAGAAGAATTATTCGGTCGCAGAATTCAGCTGCGAGGTTGAGATCGTGTAAGGCTGCGAGGACTGATGCGCCGTCGACATTGACTTTACGCCGGCAGATCGTGAGCAGGTCGGACTGATGTCCTATGTCGAGATGAGCTGTAGGCTCGTCAAGCAAGTACGTGGGGGTATCTTGTGCGAATGCGCGAGCAATCAGGACCCTGCGATGCTCGCCTCCTGAAAGCGTCGTGATCGCGCGATCCGCCAGGTGGATCGTATCTGTTGCCGCCATCGCGCGGGTGGCTGCCGCATAATCCTCATTGACTGCTGCACGGGTTCTCCCGGCATACGCATGGCGTCCCATCAAGACGACGTCGCGAACGGAGAACTCGAATAGCCGCGGTTCGCTTTGTGGCACGAAGGCCAGCTTCAAGGCGATTTCCCGCGCGGACATTCGCGGGACCGGCTCATCGTCGAGGAGTATTTCACCTTGCAGAACGGGAAGCGTCCCGGAGATTACCCGGAGAAGTGTGGATTTGCCACTGCCGTTAGGGCCGATCAGCCCGACCAACTCACGCGCCTCGACCGTCAGGGAAACCGAGTGCAGAACGACTTTCTTGCCGTAGGCCGCCGATACGTTTCGCGCTTCAATCCGCATGGTTCGATTATAGCACGCAAGCAAAAAGCGGGCCTCGATCTTCCCCCCCGATCTTGGCCCGCCTTACCTTCGTCCGGAGCCTGAAGTCTGCCTGTGCTTAACATTCAGCCAGACCGGCGAAGGATCCTTATTTCTTTGGATATGTCATATGATGCGCTTGGAAGTGCGTTCATTTGGATGGACGACCGGGCGATTCAGTATGTTCCCACTAGATGTGTCGAATTTTACTAGACTCACCAGGAATCTGTCAAGACTAGACAATTATGAGATCCGAGGAAATTGCGCTTTGCATCAAATAAGATGAAATTGGAATACAAGGAGACGGATTGGGGTTACAAGCATTCTCAATTCCCGCAATAATTGCCGGGCCACAGATGCGAAAATCTGAGGGAAATCGTTGCCGCAGAAATCATCTAGGCCCTGAAGCCGATCTTGTCCTGCTCATCCACTTGAGCGGCGGCGCTTCAGTCGTTTGTCCGGGCCGAACAATCACGTCTATTACACCTTCACCCTGCCAGGAACCAAGGGTGATATCCTTCCCAAAACGGCATTTCAAGTATTGCCCCGCGGCTAACACTGGCAGACCAAAGATTTGGTTGGGTGCAAGATCGATAGCTGAACGCTGCAATCGGTATCTCCCCGGAGCGAGATTCCGAATTACGAACGATCCATCGTGACCGATTCGAACGAATGAGGTTCTTGGCTCGCTCCATGTCTCTCCCTCCAGCAGCCTTAACGATACCGTCGTCGAACCAGGGCCAAAATCACGGCCGTCGATAAGGACGGAGGATTTCAGCGCCCCGTCAGGAGCCCCGTCGGGTGAAGGGAAGGCAGCAGGCGTATTTGAAGAATTATCCGGTGCCAGGGCGTTGCGGCTAAGCCGGATGGCGACCGCGCGGCGTCCCTCGCCTGACTTATCCGGAAGCGCGACGAATAACGTATCTGCATCCCAGAGCTTACCGGACCAGTGGTTCCCTTTAAAATTGACGTCCATATTGACGAATCCCAGGTCGTCCGGGTCCGCCTTGAGCCCGACATGATCCGGCGCCCTAGGATCCGGTATTCCGAGCTTCACAGGGAGCCCGGCGCCAACCAATAGTTGCTGAGGCTGGAATTTGGCCGAAAGGCGTAACGCGGAGGATGTGCGGACGAGTGAATCGGCATCCGGACCAGTTTTCACAACCAGGCCATGGTTGAGCGTGCCCGCTTCCCGGTCCGTGATTAGTATCGGGACCGCGCGTCCGAATAAACGTTGCGAGTTGGGCAGGGGAACGTTGCGTATACAGAACGGCAGTTCGTCCGCCACTCTGCCTGCAACCGGTAGTGTCAGCTTGCCTTCTACGCGGTCGAGACTGTGGGCGCCGGCAGCCGGCGACTCCATTGCCGAAACGACAACCATACCTCCGGGAAACGTTACCGGCTGGAGCGTAAAATCAGGATTGGGGTTCGAACGAATGAGCTTGCCGGTGTCGTCGACCGCAACGATCTGGTGCGAATCTAGCCGGCATCCTGCCAGAGCTTTCTCATCTCCGAGGACCTGAATGTAGAGGAAAAATGGACCGATTGGGGCGTTATCGCGTAGGACCGGGCGCATCAGGGAGCGCTCATCATTGTAGGTGCGAAGATTTCGGATTGATACGGTGAAAGGTCCCGCTTGTTGAGCGAGGCTGGCGATCAGACGCGATTCACGCGAGATGGCTAAGGGCACGCCGCTCATCGTGTTGGTCGGCGCCGCATTGAATCCTTGTCGCCTGCTGGGTATAAAAATTGAGGGCCGCGTGTTCACGGCGCGCGGAGGCTTTGGCCGCTTCAATGGTCCCTGATCGGCGTTGAGCCACACTAAGAACGTTGTGAACGCGATCGTCAAGAGCGCAATAACGGTAGCCGTTCCCGCTCGTTTCGGCATTGTCTCTTTACTTTCTGTGGTCCTGGCGAGCATCATAGTATCCGGATTCTTATAAAGCGCCGATTCCCGACCTGAACGACGGCGTTGTCCAATGCTGCGGGAGAGAATTCCGCCGAAGCATCCGTCATCTTTTCGCCGTTTAACTGCACGCCACCTTGCTCCATCAATCTTCGCGCTTCGCCCGTGCCTTTTGCAAGACCGCATACGGCCAGCACCTTCGGCATCCACACCATCCCATTTCGGATCGCGTCCGGAGGCAGCACAAAGACCGGTATTTCTTCAGGCATCTCGTGCCGTGCATGCACACGTTCGAACGCGGCATCCGCCACCGTCGCTGCCTCACTGCCATAATAGATCGACACCACTTCTCGCGCCAGCCGGCGTTTCACATCCTTGGGATTCAGGATTCCATTTTCAGCATTGACGATATCAGAACTAAACTCGTCAAACGGAACGTCCGTACATAGCTCGAAATAGCTGCCCATCATTCCGTCGGAAATCGACATGATCTTGCCGAACATGTCGTCCGGCGACTCAGCAATGCCCACGTAATTTCCCAGCGACTTCGACATCTTCTGGACGCCGTCAAGTCCCACCAGCAGCGGCATATAGAGCGCGGCCTGCGGATCCTGGCCGAGCTGTGATTGCAAGTCCCGGCCCATCAAAATGTTGAATGTCTGGTCGGTGCCCCCAATCTCCACATCGGCTTCGATCGCTACCGAATCGTACGCTTGCGCAAGCGGGTAGAGCAGCTCGTGGAGGCTGAGCGGCTGGTTCTTCTGCAACCTCTCGGCAAAGTCGTTGCGCTCGAGAATTCGTGCGACCGTGACCCTCGAACAAAGCCGGACGACATCGGCAAAATCCAGTTTCCCAAGCCACTCGCTGTTGAATCTGACCGTCGTCTTGTCGCGGTCGAGAATGCGGCTGAGCTGGTCCACATAGGTTTGTGCATTCTCTTCGATCTGCTCGCGCGTCAGGACAGGGCGCGTAGATGACCGGCCGGAAGGATCGCCGATCAGCGCCGTAAAGTCTCCAACGATTAGAATAACCTGGTGTCCGAGATCCTGGAACTGTCGCAATTTTCGGAGAACGACCGCGAATCCCAGGTGAATGTCCGGCGCGGTCGGGTCCAGCCCCAGCTTGACCTTGAGCGGCGTGCCGGTCTTTGCGGATCTGGAGAGCTTCTCTTCCAGCCCGCTCTCCGGGGTGATTCCTGCCGTTCCTCGTTTTAGGAGCGCGACCTGTTCTAGAATTTCCAAAAGAAATAGTCCAATGTGCCCGTCCGCGCTCGCGGCCACGGATATTTGTCAAGAGGTTGTATGCGAACGCGCGGGCGGCTTCCTCAGTATATCAAAGGAGATTGGGGGAAGTCAACGAGACGACGGAGGAGTTTCCACGGCGCAGGCGAACAGCTACGAGTGACAGGGTTCAATTGAGTTTCAGATCGAAGAAAGACGATAAAGGAATCCGGAGTTAATGAATATCCGACGGCGAGTTCCGATCGCAATCCTGCTCTGTTTGAATTTCAGTGCGTCCAGCCGGCAAACGGATTCGCAGCGCGGCGACTCGGTTCGGATTCGGGTCACCGATGGGAGTCCCGGCAAACCGTTGCCTTGCCGAATTACGATCGTCGATTCGAATGGCATGTTGGCGCGGATAGATGCCGGGAAGTCGCCTCACGTGGCCATTCGGCCAGGAGTTATCTATACCGGCAACGGCGAAGCCCGAATCAATCTAGTCCCGGGATCATACACGATTTATGCCACTCGAGGTCCCGAATACAGTCTCGCGAAGCGTGTAGTTCGATCGACAAGTTCTGAAACGAGCGTAGATCTGCGTCTCGAGCGCGAGGTCGACATGTCCGGCTACGTAAGCTGCGATACCCACATCCATACGCTCACCTACAGCGGCCATGGCGACGCGGAGGCCGGCGAGCGCGCGGTCACGCTTGCGGGCGAGGGAATTATCATGCCGGTATCGACCGAGCATAACCGAAACGTAGATTATGCGCCGCATGCCAGGGCCGCCGGGGTGGACCGATGGTTTACCCCGGTGGCCGGCAATGAAGTGACGACGAATGAGGGACACTTCAATATCTTCCCGATCGCAAAGGGCGCCGCCGCCCCGGATTACTATGTCACCGATTGGAAGAAGCTCATTCCGGCGCTCCGCGCAACGCCCGGGGTTCGGGTCGTGGTATTGAACCATCCCAGCAATAACCATAGCGGATTCGTGCCAACGGATCCGAAACGCTTTCACCCGTTAAGCGGCGAGAGCCTGGACGGCCGGCCATGGACAATGGACGCCGTCGAGGTGATCAATTCCAGTGCGCATCAATCGGACTATATGAAGCCATTTCGCGATTGGTTTGCGCTGCTCAATCACGGTCTGCGAGCCACGGGAGTAGCGTCCAGCGATTGCCACGACGTCAACCAGTACATCGTCAGCCAGGCGCGGACCTATATCGCCGGCGTTTCGTCGGCCCGGCCGGATTCTGTGGACGTCGAAAAGGCATGTTCCAACTTGTTAGCCGGACATGCGCTGATTAGCTTTGGCCTGGTCACGGAAGCCTGGGTCGATGGTTCGGCAGGACCCGGGGACCTCGCGAAGACTTCAAACGGCAAAGCCACTGTGCGCGTCAGAGTACGCGGTCCGAGCTGGATCGCCGCAGACCGGCTGGACCTTTACATGAATGGAGAGAAAGTTCTCTCCAAGCCGATAGTTCACTCGAGAGATGCGGTCGTAAAACTCGACGAAGAATTGCAACTGCCGTTGAGGAAGCATGACGCGTGGCTTGTGGCTATTGCAACCGGGCCGGGAGTCAAAGAGCCTTACTGGCCGGTCAGCCGTCCGTATCAACCGAAGTGGGCGGAGTGGGAGCCTGTCATGATCGGAGCGACAAACCCGATCTATGTGGACTCAGACGGAGATGGAAAATACAGCTCTCCGTTAGATTATGCCAAAAGTTTGCTGGACAAGTCCGGAGACAATCGCGATCGGTTGATCGAGCAATTATCGGATTACGACGAGGCGGTCGCCGTCCAGGCGTTTGCCATGTGCCACGCAAAAGGCGCCGACGTGCGGGACGGCAAGTTTCAAGCCGCTATCCGCAAAGCCGCCCCACAAGTGGAGCAGGCATACAAAGCGTACATTTACCACCTTCCGGCTACGTGACATCCCAGCATTCTTTGCGCCATTACAATGTGCTGTTCATTACGTTCATAATGGCCAAATGGACTCCGGCGGTTATCTTACGGGATTACCTGACAATGCGCATCGACCACATAGTCATCCGCGTCAACGACCTCGACGCGGCCAGCGAAGATTACCGCTCGCTCGGCTTTAACGTAGTGCCGGGCGGCGAGCATCCGGGCATGGGCAGCCGGAACGCCCTAATTCCGTTCCAGGACGGAAGCTACCTGGAGCTGATCGCGTTTCGCTCGGGGCCTGCCAACCCGTTCAAGCCCAAACACCAGCGCGCTGCGGAGCTCAAGGCAGAAGGGCGCAGCCCGGTCGAGCAGCGCGTACTGACCTGGGAATCGAGCAGCGAGGGGCTGGTCGATTGGGCGGTGCTTCCGGACGATATCGAGCGAGACATTGCCGCCGCGCGCGGGCGCGGACTTACAGTCGACGGCCCGTTTCCGGGAAGCCGTCTGCGGCCGGATGGGCAGACGATTTCCTGGCAGTTCGGCGTGCCGGATGGCTTCGACCTGCCGTTCCTGTGCGCGGATGTTACGCCACGTGAACTGAGGGCGCCGCTTGAGAAGGCCGATCATCAGAACGGAGTCGTGGGAATGGAGCGAATATATGTTGCAGTAGGTGAACCGACAAGATCCCTTGAACGCATCGGTGTTCTTCTTGGACTTGCGCATGAGGATAATTGTAACGAGTTTACTCTCGGTGGAACGACGCTTAGGTTGGACTGGCCCGAAGAGGCATTGAACTTGCTTGCTCCTCATTTGTCCGCCGGCGGCGAAGGTCTGCTCGGAGTGCAGCTCAAAACTGCGAATCCAAGCTCCCGCAGAAGACGTATTATGAAGCTCACCCACGGAGCGGCTTTGTACGTTCGCTGATGGGATTGCTAAAGAGCCGGTCGTTTCTGTTCAATGACTTATGCATTCGCATCATCCACAATCTCGGTTACTTACTGCTCTCAGGTTTCGGCTTCACCTCTCCACGCGTCAGTTTGCTCTTGAGCCAGTCGACCGCCTGCTTGCGGGCCGACTCGGGGATTTCGTGGCCGGAGTCGACCGTGACGATGTCCTTTGGCGCCCTAGCAGCCGCAAGGATCAACGGTAAGTGTACGTTCATCGTATCGTCATTCTTGCCGTTCAAGAGGAGCAACGGGCGCGGGCTGATGTGCCCGACGAAGTTCGATGGGCTGACCTGCTCGATCGCAAGTTTCTGCTCCGGAGTCTGTCCCTTGATTCTGGGCCGGATGGGATCGCCGCACATGCAAAGCGCCGTCGCCTTGATTCGATCGTCCACGCCGCTCACGATCGCGCCGGTCGCGGCGCCCAAGCTGTATCCCAGGAGCCCGATTCTCTCTCCCTCGATGTCCTTCCGGCTCTTGAGATAGTCCAGCGCCATCCGGTAATCCACGGCCGTTATCCTGGTCACCATCCCCGTCGCAACCTTCTTTGAATTCGCAAAGGTGTTCTGGTCCGTTCTTTCCCCTTGAAGCCACGCGTCTAGCGCCAGCGCGGCCATGCCTTTCTCGGCGATCATTCGCCCCAGCCCGTCGATCATCCCTTCCTTGTCGCCCCCAAGGCCATGAAGCAGCAAAATGCAGGGATAGACGCCCTCGGCTTTCGGGCGAATGAACAGTCCGGTGACCTTCTGGCCATACCCGTTTGTGAAGGAAATGTGTCTGAGGAAGTAGTCGGGATCCTCCCGAGGCCGGTCCGCGACGACAACAATCACCTTCGAATTGTAGTCGTACGCCGACTTGAGCTCGAACCAGGGAGGCGGCGGGCCGAGATCTTCCGGCTTCCCGGCTTCTTGCGAAAGCGGCGCGGCGGCGCACGTGGAGAAAGCAAGCAACCATATTAGGGACAATCGATGCATGGCACGATCCTCCGAGTACGAGACAAAATCTTAACGGTCTGCATTCAAGTCTTTAGACCGTATTCAGGCACTTGCCGTTACCAGCGCGAGTTCCCGAAACACGTTTTGAACAACCGGCTGCGATGGGGAGGCGGCTACTATTCGGCGGCTGCCGGATGCTTCGCGAATGACGAATTCGGGTACGTAAGCAAACTGGAGGACGGCAATTGGAGCGCGTGTGGCAATCCTCGCGACGTGGATCGGTTCATATCGGATAAGAACTTCTTGAAGCAGCGAGCGGCGCAGGCTGTGTCCCATCCGTGGCACGAAGCGGTTGATTGGATGCGCGCCTTCGCACGCAAAAGCTGGAGTGGCGCGCCGCTAAGGGGTGGGAGCCGGAACACGTGGGTCAAAGTGGTCGTGGAATAGACCGCTAACCGCAATGCTGTTCGGTTAACGATGTAGGGGCGACCCAGTGTGGT
>JBGPOG010000060.1:0-12299 GCA_041487935.1 Chthonomonadia bacterium
CCGTTCATCCACAACAAAATGCAATTTTTGGCTCTTGCAGGATTAACGGCCGCGTTCGCCATTCGGGGATCGAGCCACTGCGCCATCATGACGCCAAACATGCCGCCCACTCCCACCTTGATGAAGCCGCGGCGGTTGACCGTGGTTGACCACAGATCAACCGGACCAGGGCAACAGCCGAATTCCTCGCGAATGCGGTCCTCTTCCAGGTCCTTCAACTCGTCAAACTCTTTGCTTTTCGGATCATCGTATGGATTCATGGTTGTTTTGCTCCACAATCGTACTCGTCGTCGTACTCGTTCCCGTAATCGGTCGTGAAAGTCCGAGTACGAGTACGACGACGAGTACGAGCACGATTTTGTTAATGATTGAAAACAAACTCACTCGAATTAAGCAGCGCCCAGAATAGGTCTTCGTAGGCCTGCTGCCGGGCGGTGGGATTTGCGGCTTCGAATCGGCCGGCTGCCAATCGGTTGAGCGGATCGGGGCCCGGGCCGCGCTTAGCCTGCTGCTTTGCATTTTGCATGCGCAACGCCCGGCGATTCACGATCTCCCCGATCGGAGAATCGTTTACGATTACGTTCCTCGGCTGCCGGATAAATTTGGTCCACCGGGCCAATTCCGCCGCCGTTGGCTTGCGCGACAGGGTGCGAAGGTAGAGCGCTGCGATCTTGCCCTCGTCGCTGCCGGGCATGGACATGATTTCCGCCAATGTAGTTCCGGGGATTGGCGAAGCGCCCCGGTTGGTGATGTTGCCGTTTAGCATCAGCAGGGCCTGCGGGATCGTTCCCTCGAAGTCCTTTTGCTCCTGCTCCTCGTCGGTATCGAACAGGAAGGTGAACTGCCGCTGAAGCTGCGTCTTGAGAACGTCGAGATTGCCGCCAAACATTCTCTCCAACACCGGCCCGAGGTTGGTTGCGGAAACCAGCGAGTCCATAAGCTGTTCCGGCCCCATCGGCTTGAGCCGGTATCGCGCCCAGAGCGTGTTGCCCGGATCGGTCTTTGCCTGGCCGGATGAGAGCTGATAGACCTTCGTCGCTGTGATCGTCTCGATCAAGTGCTTGAGGTCGTAATCATGGGCGACGAAATCGTCCGAGAGCCTCTTGAGGAGATCGGGCATGATGGCGGGATTGGATTCTCGGAAATCGTCAACAGGCTCTACGAAGCCACGGCCCATGAAATGGCTCCACATGCGGTTGACGATTGCTTCCGCGAACCAGGGGTTCTCAGGAGCCGTCATCCAGCCCGCCAGAGCGGCGCGGCGGTTGGAGCTGTTCGAAAAGTCAGTTCCATCCAAGGCGGCCGGCTGGGCGTTCACATATTCATTCCGCGCCTGCAGGTTCTTGGCGCGGGCGATGAATGGCCGCGGAACGTCGATCAGGTCGACTTTTGCCATCTTACCTTGAGCCATCATGTCGGCAACCGGGCGCGGCCGCGTGTTTATGAAGCAGGCGGTGAGCTTGCGGAAATCTTCTTGCTTCCACTTCTCGGTCTTGTGGTCGTGGCATTGGGCGCACTGGATCTGCACTCCGAGAAAGATCTTCGAGGCAGCGCCGGAGAGGTCCGCCGGGGCCATCTGGTACTTGAGTATCCAGTTCACCGCACCATTGACCCGGCTCAGCTCTTCCGCGGAGACAGGCTCCTCGCGCTCGCCGGGCCGCGCTCTCATTCCGACGATCTTGGCATAGCTCCCCCCCGTGCTGTTCTGGCCGGACGCCGTAATCAGATCGTAGACGAACTTATTCCACGGGACATTGCGGTCGAACTGCGTGCGCAGCCATTGCCGGAATGCAAATCGATCCACAAATCGCACGCGGACCTGCTTACCCATCAGGATGTTGTCCCAGTAGTTGGTCCAGTTCTCGGCGTAGCGCGGACTGTTCAACAGCGACTCAACCGCCCGCTCTCGTTTTCCCGGCGCTCTATCGGCGAGAAATGAAGTGACCGCATCGGCGGGTGGAATAACGCCGGCAATATCCAGATAGATGCGTCGAAGGAACCGCGCGTCATCTACCGGGGAAGCGGGCACGACTTTCTGCTTGTTCCATTCTGCGCGAATCGACTTATCGATCTGGGCCGGGGAGAAGCTTGCCGGCTTATCGGCAGAGGCTGAGGAAATCAATGCAAGCGCGGCGAGGGCTGTGAGACCGGCCGCGGAAAACCATTTCATAGCCCGATCCTCCTTACGAGGCAAATCCAAAATCGTACTGCGCTGGTCGGATAGACGTGCAGTTGGGAGATAAGTTCATTGATCCGACTGTCATTATTGGATTCTGAGGATTATGTTGTACGACAGTTCACGAATTTGGAGTGCGGGATCTCGCTCCCGCTTTCTCTCGGCAGCAAGCTGCCGCTGTCCCCTCCAACCCTCCGACCCAAACGCGGGTTCGACTGCGGGGTTGGATGAATGGCAAAGCGGAAGCAAGCTTCCGCACTCCAAAGGGAATTGGTTCGCATCACTCGTGAACTCTTATTCTGCCGGCAAAACTTCGCAGATTGTGTTACACAAGCATCTCATACAGTTTGAACTGGTTGTGCGCTCCAGAGTAAGGAACTGTCTAACTTTCGAACCGAATCGCACCCCGACAGCGCCATCGCCAGGTCGAAATCCGCCAGGAAGTTCTGCAGCACTTCGCGTACGCCCGTCTCGCCGGCCACCGCAAGGCCCCAGATATAGGGCCGTCCAAGCAGCACCGCCTTCGCACCAAGCGCGAGCGCTTTGAAGGCGTCGGAGCCGCCTCGAATTCCGCTATCGAAGAGTACCGGGATTCCGCCGTCGACAGCCTGAACCACGTCCGGCAGCGCGTCCAGCGCGGCGATGGCGCCATCTACCTGCCGCCCGCCGTGGTTGGAAACGATGACCCCAGCCATGCCATGCTTCACGGCCAACCGAGCATCCTCCGGGTGCAGGATGCCTTTCAGAATCATCGGCAGGCGGGTCATCTTACGCAGCTCGTCTATGTCTTCCCAGGTGAGCGACAAATCGGAGAAAAGGGTGGTCCACTTCATGATCGCGGCTACCGGATCGCGCTCCGGAGGCTGCGGAAGGTCTTGACGGAAAACCGGGTCCGTAAAGTAGTTCGCCAATCCAAGGCCCCGCAGAAACGGCAGAAAGGCGCGCTGAAGATCGCGCGGACGCCAACCGAGGATGTGGGTGTCGAGTGTGACAACGACGGCCCGATACCCGGCATTCTCAGCGCGAGAGAGAAGGCTTGCAGCAAGCTGGCGATCTCGCGGCGTGTAGAGCTGGAACCACGCTGGGGTCGTTCCCATCGCGTCCGCAACCTGTTCCATCGGCTTGGACGAAACCGTACTTAGAACGATCGGGACTTCAAGCGAAGAAGCCGCCCGAGCGACGGCCATCTCCGCCTCCGAGTGTACGATTCCCTGCACTCCAATTGGCGCAAGCAGGAAAGGAGCGGGGAGCCTGTCGCCGAGCAGCTCGACGGTAAGGTCTCTTTGGGAAACGTTGCGGAGCATTCTTGGAACGATCCGCCATCTCTGGAACGCCGCCAGGTTCTCCCGCATCGTATCTTCGGAGGCCGCTCCACCGGCAACGTAGTCGTAAGATTCCGGAGGGAGCGATTCCCGCGCCTTCTGTTCGAGTGCTGCATATGCGATCGGCAGCGCCGGCGTGACTCCGCTTAAGCCTGCCTTGTAAATTTCTAATTGGCGATCGAGACCGGGTTGAGCTGGCGGTTCCATCAGCTAAATCCTCCTCTTATTCGTGGCGTCGCAGCCACCTTTGCTGCTTCATGCGCTCGTGCACATGCTTGGCTACTTAATCTCTTCGAAGTCGCCGACGTTCACGTAGTGGTCGCGCGAAGCCGGATTCCTCTCAGCGAGCAGCGTCAGCTTGATCTTGTGCGGTCCGAGCGGCAGGTCTTTGGTCGACCAATTAAACGGCAAGTCGCGGCCAGGTCCGTATTGGTCGACGATAGCCACTACCTTCCCGTCCACGCGCACTTCGATCTTGCCGGCATCGTCGAACCGGTATCCGATCCACAGGACGCCCGTCCCCACGAAGTCGTGCTCCACCGTCGCGCCCACCTCGTTCGTGAACCGGAAGCGGTCGGCGACGTTCCAGTTTCCTCCCCAACGCGTTGTGCGCGGACGCGGGTCGAGGTACATCCAGTAGTGTTCGCCTTCCCTAAACTGGTAGAACGGGCGAATGAGCAGTGCCGGGTCGTCCTTTGCATGAAACACGAGCGGCTCTCCGGCGCTGGCAACCATGGTACCCGCGATAAAGCTTGGGTCCAGCGCAAGGTTATGATCCTTCGTCAAGTCTCTGACGGCCATGACGACCGGGCCGCGAACAATGGCCGCGGGATAGGGGTAATCGGGATTGAGTCGCTCAACCCGGGGCTTCTGAGGAAGGGTCACGACGAGCCGATCGCCCGTGCGCCAGAGACGGTGCACTGTTAGCCAATGGCCCCGATCGGGCTTCACTGAGAGGAGCTGGCCGTCTACGGTTACAATCGGGTTTCCCGCAAGCCAGCCGGGAGCGCGAAGCCGGATGGCGAAGGACACAGGGCTCCCACTGGTCACAGTCAACTGGGTACGATCTTCCTCCGGAAATCTCGTCTGCTGGCGTACCGTGACTGCAGCTCCGCCGATTTTGAGGGCGACCTTTGACGACGAGAAGAGATTGACGTAGAGGCCCGACGAGTCGTGGAAGTAGATCAGGTCGTCATAATCAGCGACGGCCATAGGCCGGGTGCCGGTGCAGCAAGACCAACCGAAGTCGATGTTCCTCTTCGAGGCGCCGGTGAGGCAATAGTCGGAGTAGTACATGACGCGGCCATCCGGGGTCATCGGGATGGTTGCGCCGATGCCGTTGATTGCGAGGCGCTCCACCCAATCGCCGTACCGCGCGTCCCCGGTAAGCGAAATCAGGTGCTTGCACAGCTTGAACGCCGCCCACGTGCCGCACTGGGTCTCGAACGTGTTGTGGGCCGTTTCGATAGCTGCGTCGAGCGGTTTTCGAGGAAGCAGCGACTCGTTCGGGCCGTACCCCCCAGTGGCATAACACTCGTTCTTCTGAAGGAAATCGTAGCTGTTGATGACGGTGTCGAGATACCGCTTCTCTCCGGTCACTCGATAGGCCGCGCCCGCGCCTCCCAGCGTGTTCACGTGGCTGTAGGCGTGATATCCGCCGACCGGATTTCCGCTCGGCCTCGGGCCGAAAATATCGGCTTTGGCGGCGTACATTCCCCAGTATTCGGTGTACTCCCAGACCTTCGCGAAGTCTCGATACCGGGTTTCGCCCGTTGCCAGGTAGGCCCGATAGAGGTTCTCACTGAGGGTATACCACTCGTACGGGTCGGCGCCGTAGGGGCGCTTGCGCCCGAGGTTCTTCTCCGCCCAGTCCGTGATCTTCCGTAGCGAGTCCAGCGCCTCCCGGTCCCCGCAATAGAGGTAGAGGTCGACCAGTCCGCCGACCATCTTGTCGTAGATATAGTGAGGCGCGTTCGGCTTGCGGCTGAAGAAGAAGAAGCCGTCCGGCTCGATGCACGCGCTCCACTCCTTCCGTAGCGCGACGGCCTTGGCTTTATAGGCGGGATCGCCCGTGGCGGCGTGCAGCCTAGCCAACCCGCTCAGGATCTGCCCGAAGACGTGAAACACATCGCCCGAATACCACCCGCCCAGTTCCGCCCCCGGCGCGGGCTTGCCGGCCCGAGCGCGGAAGCCTTTGAGCAGGTCGTCATTCGGGATGCGGAGATAGTAATCACATACCTCGTCGAGCTGCCGCTTCAGCGGGCCGTCCTCGATTGTGACGCCGTGGTAGTCGAAGGGAAGGATTTTGCGGATGTCCTCGTGGGGCCGGATGGTTGGCTGCGAATCGGATCGAGACGGGAGTGAAGGCGTCAGTGCAGCTAGAGCGATAACGAAACTGATCGCAAGCCGTTGGAGTTTCAGACTCGGTAACATTCCTTGATCACCCACTCGTTTTGCGCAAGAGCTGATCGATCCAGACTTGTTCGTCCGGGGAAAGAGAGACCGGTGGCGGATTGGAATAGTCCAAGACGCGGTCGTAACGCACGGAGTCGAAAGCCCCATTGAAGGTGGCCTGCAGATCGAGCGTGACATCCGCTTCGTCAGGTTCGAGAGGAACCGGTATGATCGGGAGCGACTGCTGCAACAGAATCGGCCATACGTCCGCAATCGGGCGCCGGCCCGCCCGATGCACGAGCACGAAGTACGGGTCCGGAGAATAGGGGTCCATCATCGGCGGCCGATCACCGCGCCGCAGCAAATCGATCTCGATCAGGTTTACCTGCGAACCCAATATTCGCCTGCGTTTTGCGAGATACTCCTCCCGTCCCGCTCCCGACTTATTCGCAGGAGAAAGAAGCTCGATAACCGTGACGACTTCCATGTTGTCGGAGCGCAGAATCTCAATGTAGCGAACCTTTGTCAGAAGTTCCATCGGAGCGGACATTCTCACGGGTGGCTCCAGAGTATCCGCACCATAGCCGGAACGAGTCTCTCTCAGGACCGATACGTCCGGTCGGACTCCGGTTCGCGCGATCATGACCTCTTCCACCGGCTCCAGCACCAGCCATTCCTCCACGAGCGCGACATATTTTGGCCCGATCTTTGGGGTTAACTGGCGGCTGATCTCCGCACACATCTGTGTGTGGAAGCTATGCCAGTGGGGACCTTCCAGATACGGATCCATTCCAGAAAACGGCGACGGCATTTTAGTCTCTCTAGACGTCCAACAAAAGATGTTCGTGGACGATTCGGATCCACTCTTCGACTTGATATACGACGTTTGTATTTTACTTCGTGTTCTCCGTTTCTTCGTGGTTAATTCGTCTTCATCGGCAGTGCAAAGGCCACGTATGCGTCACCCGGCTTCGTGACGAGCTTCCCGCCGCCGCCGCACGCAATGACGACGTATTGCCGGCCGTTGACCATGTAGGCGCTGGGCGTCGCATATCCGCCGGCTGGCAGCTTGAATTCCCAGAGCAGCTTGCCGGTGCGGCTGTCGAAGGCATGGAACATCTCGTCACGCGTTCCGCCGATGAAGACCAACCCGCCTGCCGTTACGATGGTTCCTCCGAAGTTCTCCGTACCGGTTTGCGCGGCGCCCTTTGCTTCAACTTCTTTCTCATGGCCTAGAACGACCTGCCAGGCGAACTCGCCCTTGTTCAAGTCGATGGCCGTGAGCAGACCCCAGGGCGGCTTGAATGCGGGATTGCCGAACTGATCGCGAAAATAGTTATAGCCGGTAAAGTTGTAGCCGAAGGTCGCATCCGGATTCAGCGTGGCGACCCAGGGGGTGTTGTTGGAATTCACAAATAGCAATCCGGAATTCGGATCGAACGAACCTCCGCTCCAATTCGCTCCGCCGTGGAAGCCTGGAGAAATCACGCTTCCCCGAAGGCTTGGCGGGTGATAGCCGGAATCGTGTTTATAGGTTCGCAGCTTTTCCAGAATGAAGTCGTGAGACTCCTTTGAAATGTTTGTAACATCAGTTTCCGAGAAGCCCTGGCGGGCGAAGGGAGGCGGTTTCACTGGCACCGGCTGTGTGGGTGATGCCTGCTCGCCGGGAATGTCGGACGGCGGCACGGCCCTCTCTTCTACCGGGAACAGCGGCTTGCCGGTCTTTCGTTCGAACAGGAAGAGATAGCCGGTCTTCGTCGGCTGCGCGACGGCTTCGATGTCTTTCCCGTTCTGTTTGATTGTACAAACCACCGGAGGGCATGGCAAGTCCCGGTCCCAGAGATCGTGGTGAAGGGTCTGGAAGTGCCACAGCCGTTTACCGGTTCGCGCGTCCAGCGCGAGCGTGCAGTTGGCGTAAAGATTGTTTCCGTGCCGATCCGCACCGTAGAAATCGGAGGCCGCAGACCCAATGCCGGCGAAGACAATTCCATTCTTCGCGTCGATCGTCAGCCCGCCCCACGCGTTTGCGCCTCCTCGATCCTGCCACGCGTTCGGCGGCCAGGTATCGCTTCCGAATTCCCCGGGGCGCGGCACGGTGTGGAACCGCCATGCTTCCTTGCCGGTGCGAACGTCGAACGCGCGAATGTCGCCCGGCGCTCCAGGCCCGACCTCGCTGCTGATGAACCCCAGGATTACCAGATCTTCAAAGGTGGCCGGCGCCGACGAAGAGCCGTACCCAAACCGCGAGGCATCGCGCCCAAGTCCTTTACGGAGATCCACAATTCCGCCGTCTCCAAACTTCGGATCGAGCTGCCCCGTTCGCGCGTCGAGCGAGTACATCGAGCCGTTGCTTAGAGATACAACGATGCGCCGCTCTCCGTTCGGTTTGCCGTCAGACCAGTAAGCGACGCCACGGTTTACTCCGCCGGACTTCGGGTCGAACCGCCAGATCTCGCGGCCCGTCGCAGCGTCCAACGCGACGATATTGACGCGGACCGTAGTCAGATACATTACCCCCTCGATGACTATAGGCGTACACTCGATGGTCGTGTTTCCTTTGGGATCGTGGTCGCCCGTGTGGTACGTCCAGGCGACTTCGAGGTTCTTCACGTTCTTTCGATCGATCTGCCTCAGCGCTGAGTAACGCAGGCCGCCTTTGTCGTTGCCGACGTTCGCCCAATCCACGGAGTTGTTGAGATCGACCTGTGGAAACGCGCCGGCCGGATGTGTCAATCCGATTCCGGCTGGACGCAGGGCCGGTCGACCGCTGCCACCGGCAACCGCCGAATTACTTCGGCCGGATTCGTCGCGCACAGCCGCGTTTTCCACGGTATCGAATCGCCAGAGGCCAAGCGTGTCGCGGTCCAGTGTCATCGCAGCCGTCGGGCTCGTCGTAATGGCCCGGGCGTAATTGGAAATTCGAACGTCGTCGATCAAACCGTCGCAGCCGAGTCCCCCCGGAGGATAGGAACCGAACCAGAGCCGGCCGCCGCCGCCACCCTTGCCGGTATCTGCTTTAAGGGCCTCGTCCGCAACCTTTGCGCCGTCGACGTACAGGATGCACCGATTTCGATGCCACTGCATTGCGAGATAGTGCCACTGGCCGTCAGTGATATTCACAGGAGAGTCGACACGAGCAGGTGTAAAGCCGGGAAGGTACGCGCAGAAGCGGCCGCTGCCGGCATCCGAAAATATCTCCCAATGATGGCTGGACTCCTTGGGGTGATTGGCGATCAGGATGTTGTAGGCTGAGGCGCCGTTCAGCCTTGCCCAGCACTCCACGGTCATGGGCGGCTCGAAATCTGCGGGCCGGGAGGCGCGGACTGTCGCTCCGCGAGGATCGAGCGCGCTCCCGAATTTACCGGGGGCGAGCTTTAAGTTTCCAGAGAGGGAGAGCGGGAGAGGGGGAGAGGGGGAGACAGAAACGGAAAGAGACAGTGGCAGGACTTCCCGGTTTGCTACCCAGGCGCACGATCTTCGCAACACCTCGCTTACGGCGGGAGTATGGATCGATTCGGCTGCGTGCCCAAGCAGTATCTGGAGTATTCTCCCCTTGCCCTCCTGGTACACGTAGGCCAGCGGCTCGTCGCGGTCTGTCACCTTCGAATGTGCGGTCAGGAGCGGATCGACCGGCAGGTCGCCCTGCTGGTTGCAATAGAGCTCATCGTTGGTATCGAAATCGGATATCCCGGCGGTAATTAGGTGGTCTGGCTTCGCGACGTGAACCTTGAACGGACCGTAGGCATCATGACTGCTCTTGTTGTCGATCCAAACCCGGCGTGACAGCCTGCCCGCATAGTCCGGCCATTCGCGCCAGCATCCGTCGGCGAAGTGGATCAGCACAAGGCCCTTGCCATCGTGCACGAACTTGAGGAGGTTCTCTCGCCCGGCGGAGCTGAGGCTAGATGTTTCCCAGTTCTGATAGTTCTGGATGAGCAGGTCGTACTGGAACAGCTCTTGAGTAGCGAGCTTCTCCGGGTCTTCCCACACCGTAATCTTGATCCTGGGGTCACGCGCCAGCGTTTCTTTGATTGCTTTGGTCGTGGCGCGCCAGTCATGCGCCGGGTGCGCGCGACCCGTTAGAATCAGCGCATTGATGTCGCCAATTCCTTCGGGAAGGGAGCTCTGAACCCCGCCCTGCGGCACTTCGCCGCGCGAGGTCCAGACGACGGCATTCAGCAACATCTTACGGAAGTTCTCATTCTCGAAATTAGCGAATGGGTGCCCGCAGGTGGTTGCAAATCCTCGGCCGCCCTCCTTGCGCTGCACCGCCCAGGCGACCGTCTGGGTTTCGCTCTCGCCGGGAATATCGACGTTCAGGATGGGAGCGCGGCGGCGGTCATTCGGCTGGAAGCGCATCTTGTAGTAGTACTCTTCTTTGAAATCGAATGGAGTTATACCCCGCGAAACCGGGTGATTTGGGGAGGCGGGAAACGGCTTTGCTTCGCAGAACTTGATGGCAGAGGCCCAGTGGTTCGGCGCGCTTCCGGTCTCGTAATCGAAGAAGCCGCCCACCCAATCCAGATACTCCGCACCACCGTGCTTAACGGGCGCGAATGTCGCGTAGTGGATAAGCACCAACCCGCAGCCTCGCTTCATCTGTTTGGCTATCGTCTGGAGGCGATCCCCAACCAACAAGGGGTTATCCGCCTCATTATGATCGGAGCCATCGGAATAGAGGACGATCGTATCGGCGTCGTCGAGCGTTTTCGGGTCTTCCGGCCAGCCATAGAGATGAACCTCGGTGCGGTAACCTTGCGCGTTTGGCGAGGATTCAAGGCATTTCGCCAACAACCGCAACGACTTCTCGTATTCGTGTTCGCCGGGGCCGTGGCTCTTCTTGCCCGCGAGGAAAACAACCTTCTTATTTTTCGCCTCTGCCGAAACCGTCAAAGCCACGAAAAGCCCGAAGATCACAATTGCACGCGCTAATCGCCTCATCCATCGCTCCTTATTGCTTCTTTGCACGTCTGGCGAGTGTAACTGCCGAGTGTGAATTCGCCGCCGGGCAGGAGATACCTTCGTCGCCGCCGTAGATTCGAGCTATCGACTACCGAGGACAGGGCTTGTTTCAAGAACGAATCGTTCAAACGGGAGAGGTCGCGCTCAATCTGGCGGTGGGACCGGAAAACGGCCCTCCTCTGCTCTTTTTGCACGGCGTGACGCGGCGATGGCAGGATTTCCTGCCGATCGTGACGCCGTTTACCGCGCGCTGGCAGGTGATGGCCCTGGATCATCGCGGGCACGGACGATCCGGCCGTGCGGCCGGCTACGCCGTCACCGATTACTTGCACGATGCGGTTGCGTTCGCGCGGAACTACCTCTCGAAGCCGGCCGTGATCTGGGGACATTCGCTGGGCGCAATGGTCGCAGCCGGAATTGCGGCCGGGCTGCCGGGGAAAGTGAAGGCCGTGGTACTTGAAGATCCACCGTTCGAGACGCTCGGTCGAGCGATCGGCGGAACGCCTTTCTGGGAGCTATTCCTGGGAATGCGGACAGTTTGCACTGAGTCTCACGAAAGTGTGAGCGCTATGGCGAGGAGTCTCGCGCAGATTCGATTTCATTCACCCGACCGGTCCAATGTCCTAGCTCTGGGCAGCGTACGCGACGAAGCCCAGCTTCGCTTCGGGGCGCGATGCCTAATTGATCTCGACCCTGCCGTTTTCGATCCGCTGCTTGGCGGCCACTGGCTTGACGGATTCGACTGGGAGGCCATGCTGCCAAAGGTTACGTGCCCAGCCATGCTCCTCGCAGCCGATTGGAATGCGGGGGGAATGATGCCGGGCGAGTCATCGCTGAAAGTTAGCTGGTCGGTCCCCGGCTGTACCCGAATCGATTTTCCCGGAGTAGGACACCAGATCCATTGGCAGCAGCCGGAGGCGGTGGTTAGAGCCGGGATGGCATTTTTAGAATCGTTGTGATTCATCGCTGCCCCGTTTACGGGGCGTGACGTTTTACAGCCGGTTCGTTTACGGACCGGTATTCATACCGGAAGGAAACAGCAATGAAGCTCGCATCAGGTACGACGGTCATTACCAACGGCCAACTCATCGACGGAACGGGCAAGCCCGCAATTCCGAATGCGACCGTTGTAGCCAAGGACGGCCGCATCGAATACGCCGGACCGTCCGCCGGCGCGCCGACCGTTCCGCCGGATACCGCAAAGGTCGACGCGAACGGCGGCTCTCTCCTGCCCGGATTGGTCGAGGCACACTTCCATCCGACCTACTTCAACGTCTCAACTCTGGAAGACCTGGACATTAAATATCCGGTCGAATATGTGTCGATTCTAGCATCCGTCAATGCAAAACTGGCATTGGATTGCGGCTACACGGCGGCTCGATCCGGCGGCTGCCTGTTCAACTGCGACGTCTGGCTGAAGAAGGCCCTCGAAGAGGACCTAATAC
>JBGPOG010000061.1:0-12281 GCA_041487935.1 Chthonomonadia bacterium
CCAGGCGGAGGATGCTGTCCATCGTGTCCTGAACGGAGTTGATGAAGCACGCCGAGCACTGCGGGCGCGGTTGGTCCTTGAGACCGACATTGAACCACACGGGCGAGTTGAAGGCCGCTTTCTGGTGGAGCAGCAAATGGGTCAGCTCGTCGCGGAAGGCCAGGTAGTCGGCCTCAGTGGCGAAGTAGCCCATCGCCTTGCCCCAGTCGGCCATCGTGTAGGAGACGCGCTGGATAAGCTGCTTGACGCTGGTCTCCCGCTCGGGAGTGCCGATGTGGCCGCGGAAGTACTTGGACGCCACCACGTTCGTGGCGAGCTGCGTCCAGCCTTTGGGAACGTCGATATCGTGCTGCTCGAAGACGATATCGCCCCTCTCGCCGGTGATGATGGCGCTCCGCTTTTCCCACTCCACGGTGGCCCAAACGTCCTCGCCCGGCTCCGTGAACCGGCGCGCGATCTTAAGTCCCGGGAATGCGTGCGACTGCTTGGCAGCAGTCGTCTCCGCCCCGGCGGCCGTTTCATTACGGCTCTCTTGTGCAATAGCGTCCATACGGACGCCTGTACTGGCGCTGTCCTGAAATTGATTCGAGTTTGGATCCTGCATGAGTGCCTACTCCTGGGGAGCGGCAATAAGCCCGCTCGTGTGTCTACCGATTGTTGATTGATACAATAATTCCATTTTGCAAAACGAACCCAATTCAAGCCCGTCCGTGCGAAACCGATCCATTCTAATGAGACGCCCGTATACTATTTTACGTTACAAGCCTGTAAGATGTTCCCCGCAAATTGCCCGGCACAAGACCTGAGAATCACCTAACTCTTAACCCCCCCACTTGGCCTGAGCACAACATTCCGGTCTGCCACAGCGAGGGTCGGATGCACGTCGTTGAATGTAAACGGAAGGATGGAAGGCAGATCTGCGGATTGATTTTCTCCCTGCCATCGAACGTAGCCCCGCATACGGTAGAACCAATGAATAAAATCGCAATCGAGAACGTACACCGAAGGCCGTTTCTTGCGCATTTGTCACTCCCCGGTTGCTGTGCCGGCTACGGCTTGCTCCGCCTGCGGAGCATATTTACCAGCTCTTTGAACTGGGTTGCGTCTTCAAACTGCTTGTATACGCTTGCAAACCTCACGTAGGCCACCTGGTCAACGCCTTTGAGCCGGTCCATCACCAGGTCTCCGATCTCCCTCGTGGGAATCTCCCGTTCCAGGCGGTTGTAGACCATCCGCTCGATATCCGCCGCAATGTCTTCCAGGGTCTGGTGGCTCACAGGGCGGCCCGTCGTTGCGAGCTGTATTCCCTTCAGGATCTTCTCGCGGTTGAACGGCTCGCGGCGGCCGTCTGACTTTACGACATAAACGACCAGCTCTTCGATCTGTTCGAACGTTGTGAAGCGCCGGCTGCAGACCTTGCACTCGCGGCGGCGCTTGATGGCGGAACCATCGGGGGCCTCGCGGGAATCCAGGACTTTATCGTCGTTGGAGCCACAAAACGGACATCGCATAACCTTCGTCTCGAATGGCCGGCAGGCGCGCACCGTCTAGCGATATATTATTTGAAAATCTGGACGATGGCATCACCCACATGTAGTGGACGTGCGTATGATAACACCCTAGATATGGCTTGTCAATACCTTTTTGAAAATATGCGCACAAGATGTTGAGATTTAAGCACCCGAACACACTACCTGTAGTAGACCAGCATGGTTCATCAAGGAATGAAAGAGGGGAACGTAACAGGTCGAACGAGGATTCTAGGATCCAGAATCATCGATTTCGATCGGCGCGCTCGGAGCCGCGTTGAGATAAGTGTCTGAACCGACCCTGCGGAACGGCTTCCCGCCCCACCTTGTTGCGTAGTACGCAGTTGCTAACCGCCTGACAATTCTTGAGTTGCGCGTTCTAGTCCACAACCACGCATCGTTCATTCGCCGGGTTGAAATAAGATTACGGTCTCGCATCGTGCAAAGGACCTGCCTGGCGCTGTCAAGATCGCGATCGAGCGCATAGAGGTAAGCGACCCGCAGAAGTAACTCTGAAGCATAGAATGGCCGCCGGCCGCCGAACTGGCCCGACGCCCGGAGAAGGTCTATGAGGGAGTATATAGCCACTTGCGTGCTTTCCAGGCATTCGGGAGAGACCCCTGATGCTCCGATACTGACGCGGCCGGAATTCATCCGGCGATAATAGGAGTCTGCAACCGGAATTTTGAGATACCTCGCATGGCTTGCGACCAGCCGAGAATGAAGCTCCCAGTCCTGCCAGCAGACAAGACGCCGATCCCACCCGCCGCTTTTGTCCCAATACTCCCGCCTGTAGATCGGCCCGGTAGCGCTCCAAGGGGTGTCGAGGCGCAGAAATCGATCCAGGTCGTTTTCATCCGTGTGTGCATTCCAAAGAAGCGCCTGGTCGCCGGGCTGTTTCTGGAAGAGTTCAGTCTGAAACACGATAAAGTCCAGGTCCGAATGATCGTGCAATGCGGAAAGCCGGCCGGAAAGACACGCCGGCGCGAGCAAGTCGTCGGAATCCAGGAAGATCAAATACTCTCCGCGCGCTAACGAGGCGCCCTCATTTCGACATGAAGGCGCTCCGGGACTGGTGGCCTCTCGACGCTTTACAAGTACACGGCTATCGCTTCGAGCGATCTCCTGCAGCGTGACAACCGTATCGTCGCTCGAGCGATCGTCTATCACGATCAGCTCCCAATTCGAATAGTCCTGGGCTGCGACGGAGGCGACGGTTTCTTGCACGAGCTCCGCGCGATCGCGCGTGGGAACGACGATGCTGACTAGGGGATTATCTGGCATTAAGACATATCGTGACAAGACAATTACGTATCAAACGTGACGTGCATAACCGCAGGCTCGGCGAAAGTGCATGATTGACGCACCGATCTGGCCCTTGGCGAGGTAAGCCCACGTTAGCCGCAGGTTCCCGATTAATCCGCGACGCTCCGTTTGCCGAAACGCCGCCGCGGCAATACCGCGCTTATCGGGCTCGAGCCAGGGTGCGATCGTCAGGCCGCGCCGCAGCTTGAGCATTTCATCGCGCATCTTCCGCCGATTGCCGGACATATTCGAGCCATGCCGCCGGTAACCAATCACTACTTCCGGCACAAAGGCAATATCGCCGTTCCGCGACAGCTTGAGCCAGAACTCCCAGTCGGCGCATGGCGACAAATCGGGATTAAATGGAGGCGACCAGTTGATACACTCTTTGCGCACAATACCGCAACCCGGCGTGCAAATGCAATTGGTAATCGCCAGCATTCCGAAGTTCGTTGGGAGAATCGCCGGCGCCTTTGCAATTCGACCGTCCTCGATGTATTCGCGCTCGCGCCAGTGCTGCTCCAGAACGGGATCGATCATCGGGTTTCCGGCTTCATCGATATAGCAGGGCACTCCATGCGCCGCGGATGCGTCGCGGTTCTCCTTCAAAGCGTCGACAAGCATCGCGAACGCCTCCGGCATGAGGACGTCGTCCGCATCGGGGAATATCGCCAAAGGAGCTTGAGACGCGCTGAATTCGAGTCCGCGGTTACGCGACACCGATACTCCAGCGTTCGGTTGCGAAAAGAGCCTGATTCGTGTGTCCCTGGATGCAAGCTCCTTCACAATATCGGCGGTGCCATCGGTCGATCCATCGTCGATGAAGATGAGCTCCCAATCCTCGAGCGTCTGGATTTGAACGCTGGCAATCGCTTCGCGGACAAATTGCGATGCGTTACGCGCCGGCACGATCACGGAAATTCGTGTATTACCGCTCATTGCGCCATCGATCGGTACCAGCTTTGTATCGCGTGCCGGAGATGCCTTCCGGATTCCATCAATCGCCCCGACCGAGCGCTCGAAGCCAGCATATCCAAATTGTCCCTCATACCCGCTCGTTCGAGGTACCGGCCGCACGTGCGGACGATCTGCCGCTGTTCTTCTGAGTATTCGGGCGACTTGGCAACCTTCAAGCGCACCTTGACTCCGCCGAGATACATTCTGCGAAGATTGCCAGACATGTTCGCCCCATGCCTGCGATACGCGAGCACGACCTGATTCACAAATGCGAAATGTCCGGAACGCGCAAGCCGAAGCCACATCTCCCAGTCTTCGCATGGTGTAAGTTTGGCATCGAATTTACCGGCTTTGGTCATCTCGCTTCGCCGAATCAGCACTGTGCCGGCGGTGGTGATCCAGTTGTGAAGGGCGAGTGAGCAAAAATCAGTCGGACATTCGGGATCGAGGACTGTAATCGCGCCGTTCCCGAGATACGATCTTTGACCTGTCAACGGCGGAAGCGACGGATCCGACAGGGGCCGGCTCCGGTCGTCTATGTAACGAGCATTGCCATGTGCCGCAACCGCCGGCGGATCGCGGCGCAGCGCATCGACGAGAAGAGGTATCGCATCGGACTCTAAAAGATCGTCGCTGTCCAGAAACATGACGAATTCCGTCGCGGGATTGGAATTCCGGAGGCCGGCGTTGCGCGCGCCGGATAATCCCATTTGCGCCTGGTCGACTGCGCGAATGCGGCTGTCGGCCGCGGCAAATGAACACGCGACGCCGCGCGTTTCGTCCGTCGAGCCGTCGTTTATGACAATCAACTCCCAGTCCTGGTCTGTCTGAGCCTGGACGCTCGCAATGGTTTCCGGTAGGAAGCGGGAAGCGTTGAAGGCCGGAATGATGACGGAAGTACTCATTTAGAATGCCGGATGAGATGGGTCGTCTCTCGTGCCGGTCCTCGCGACATTTTACCATAACGAGTTTGCGTCCCGGCAACTGTTGGATTCGCGGGATTCTGTGGCGGATGTCCGATGGCAGGGATTTCCTGAAGGTGAAGAGAACGAATCGGCTGATCGACTACATTGGTCAGAAAGTGTTGCAATTCAATGCTTAAGGTAGGCATTATTGGATGCGGAGCGCTTGGACGTGTCCATGCCGAACGATTCACGCGCATGGCCGGAGTGAAGTTAGCCGCGCTCGCCGAGCCAAATCGAGCCAATCTCGAAGCGACCGTGCGCATGATTCCCCACACGATCGAGGCCCGAACGGACTATAGGGAAATTCTCGATTCCGGATTGGACGCCGTCTGCATCGCAAGTCCGGACGCCATGCACGTCCCACAAGTTCTGGATGCCCTTGCCGCGAACCTGCACGTACTCTGTGAAAAGCCTCTGACCGCCGATCCCTATGAGCTTGAAGCCGTCATCGCCTCGCGTGACGAAACCGGCAAGGTAGTTTCACTGACCTATCCTCGGCGATACGATGCGGGCATCCGGGCGATGGAACGTGAAATCAAATCCGGCAAGTGGGGCCGCGTCCTGCAGGTCACCATGTACAACGCGGAAGACTGGATCACGCCAAATCGAGGCACCTGGCGGCACGATCCGAAAATCTGCCCGGGCGGTTTCTTCTACGATGCCAGCGGGCACCAGATCGATACCATCCTGTGGGTAACCGGACTGGCGCCGATCCGCGTCTTCGCGCGAATGAGCAATCGCGGTATGCCGTCGCCGATGGCCGCGTGGGGAACATCTCTATTGGAAGGCGGCGTTCCGGTCACATTCGCCTTCGAAGGGGCCGCGCACACGTGGCGTGAGCAGATCAACATTCACTGTGAATTGATGGACTTTACGATCCTCAACGGCAAAGCGTTCTGGCTTGGCGAAGGTGAAATCGAGCCCATGGCCCTGGGCGAACCGGACGAGCACGCGGACCACGCCTTTGTGCGGCTTATCAGGGAAGGCGGCAGAAACTGGGCGGCTCCGGAAGACGTATGGCCAGTCTTGCGGTTCACCAGGGCGGCGCTGGATTCGGCGGCGTTCGGGCGGGACGTGGAGATCGAGAAGGAGTAAAGGAGTAGTGGAGTAGTGGAGTAATGGAGTGATGGAGTGATGGAGTTACTCCACTACTCCACTACTCCAGGATACAAATGAACGACTCCCGCCCACAACTCAAGGCGCTAACCGGGCTACGGTTCGTTGCGGCGATGCACGTGGTGCTGTATCATTGCGGCGGACCGATGCTGGTTGGATTCCCCTGGTGGATCCGGAATCTGGCTTCCAGCGGCTACGTGGGCGTCTCGCTGTTCTTCGTGCTGAGCGGGTTCATTCTTACGTACACATACCTTGGCCACGATCGAGAGCGGCGATTCGATGTGCGGTCGTTCTGGGCCGCCCGATTCGCTCGCATCTACCCCGTTTACCTATTGGGATTCGCGCTCGCCGCGCCGTACACAATCAGGGCGGCGCTGGCAGCTCATCATGGCAGCAAGGCATTTGGTTGGCTCGCAGCGTATGCCGTTGCCGCACTAAGCCTGACGCAAGCCTGGAGCCCGTATACCGCGATTGCCTGGAATACTCCCGCCTGGAGCCTGAGCGTCGAGGCGTTCTTCTATCTTGTGTTTCCGTTTGCTGCCGTTTGGCTCGCAAAGTGGCTGCGCGGACAACCGGTTCTTCCCGTTGCCGCAGTCATTTGGGCTTCGAGTATGATCCCGCCTGTCGCCTACATCCTGATTAATCCGGACCACCTGCAGAATCCCCTCCGTTATGCTCCGTTCGTACCGTGGCTGTCCGTTATGAAGTTCTGTCCGCTCACGCGGCTTCCGGAATTCTTGCTTGGAGTCGTACTGGGACATCTCTACCTGAGTGACCTGTCCGTGGGCCGAACCCGTCCGGGGCCGGCGATCATTTGGCTCGCAACAGCCGGGATTCTCGTAGGGCTCGAGCTGAGTAACCGGCTGCCTTACCCCATCGTCCACAATGCGCTTCTTGCGCCACTCTTCGCCCTGCTGATCCTCGGCCTGGCGCATGGGGGAGGCTTGATAGCCTCGATTCTTTCCCGTCCGCTGCTCGTTCTGCTCGGCGAAGCCAGCTATGCGCTTTATATCCTGCACCTCAATTCCTGGCCGTGGGCCATGAGATTCATCGGATTTGCGAAGCCGGGAGCCGTGTCTATCCCCTGGGCGGCATTTACTCTTTATCTCGCGATAATGCTGCCCGTAACCGTGTTCGTATTCTTTTACATCGAAACGCCGGCGCGCAAATGGCTACGGCGCCTTCTCAGCCCCAAGGCAGGAACGATAGCGGTCCCCGGCTAATATCGTATTCGTCATCTAATCGATCCTACCACCGACCCGGATAATCAGGAGCGTCTATGGAACCCACCGAGCTGAAGGAACAGACCGAGCAGATCGCCGAAGGCCCCGGCGAGAACTGGCTGAATAGAGCCATCGCCGTAGCCGTGGTCATCTGCGCCGTTTTCATGGCCCTCTGCAAAGTGAAAGACGATAATATCGTGCAAGCGATGCAAGCGTCTCAAGTTGATAAGCTGGACAACTGGAGCTATTACCAGGCGAACAGCATCAAAGGCCATATGTACGAGATTCAGATCGATGAATGGGAGCTGAAGCTCAAATCCAGCGACCCGACGCTTGGACCTGCAGTTCGGGCGGAGGCGGAAAAGAAAATCGCCAAATGGAAGAGCGACATCGCGAAGTATGACAAAGGCAAGGACGATACCAAGAAGAAAGCCGAAGATGCCGCCAAAGACTACGACAAGTTCAACTACCGCGACGACCAGTTCGACCTATCCGACACCATGATGGGTCTCGCCGTGGCGCTTTTTGCGCTGGCTTCGCTGGTCAGGAGCAGGGCGGTGTTCGGTATCGCGGTCGCGATTGCAGGCTTCGGAATCCTTATGGGCCTCTCCGGGTTTTATCAATGGCACATACATCCGGATGCAGTCACTAAGTTCTTGTCGTAATGCGAGGGGTAATTGGGTCGTCGGGAAATTGGGTAATCGGGGAGAGGAATCGTACTCGTACTCGTACTCGGCCGGTCTAATTGCCAATCGTCGGAACGCGCATCAGGAATCGTCCTGCGATTCTTCTTGTGAGCTTGGCTGGAGCAGGTTAGAAATATCAGCAGAGTTACTCGGTGGCGCGGGACGCAGGAGATCTTCGTCCGTATTATCTGCGGGCCGCAGCAAGGTCTCCTGGTCATGAGGCAAGCCGAAGCGACGCCGAAGGATCCGTACAGGATCTCTAACTGTAAAGGCCAGCATCTTGTTTTTGGAGACCGCCATCTTCTCGATCGGCGCCAGAAACCGATGAACTCCCATCCGCCCGGCGAGGTCCGAAACGGCATCGGTAAATTCAATTCCTGGGTGGTTACGGTTTAGGCCGGGCTTTGCGAGCAATAAGGACAATCCGGCGAGCGTTTCGTCTGGAAGACCGTTTGCTTCCTCGACCGAGATTGCCTGGACCATTGGAGTAAGTCTCTGACAGACACCCGCATGAATCCCGGGATCGTCATATTGCAGCGCATTGAGAAGTGGAACGATCTGTTGTTTGTCCGCGCCTTTCACCAACTTCAGGATTTCATCGCGCCTGCGTTTTCCCGGCTTAAATATGCGGCTCATTGCAGCAAAAACTGCGGCAGTTCCGACAGCGAGAATTGACATGCAGGCGCCTACCAGCCACATACTCGGTATGCCGCGAGCAAGCGATGCGAAGAGGATTACGGCAACTACGAATCCGATAACCGACATTGACGAAGAAATCGCAATCGCCGATCTAGTGCTTCGATCCGTCATGCTCTTGAGTGCGAACGCTAAATCTCCCGACTTATCGAGTGGCTCGTCGACAACCGGTATCGCGGCTTCCGTTGCGCGTACTGCTGCAACCGGAACCTCATTCCGTTCATCGTCAAGAACGTCGCTCTCAGACTGCAATTCGCGAAGTGGCTGTTCCATTGCCTGTTCTCGATGACTGCTAATTCAAGAAGGGCGACCGTTTGGCCGCCCTTCTTCTTTGCTCATTTGCTCACATCACTTCGTTGATGCCGCCGACCGAGCCTTCTTGGCTTGCTTGTGCCGTGTGGGACCGGGCGGATCTTTGGACGCTCCATTAGTCGAAGCAACCGGGACTACCGGCGACGGACCATCGGTCAGTCCTGCCGAGGCCGCATTCAGAATGAGCGCGCCTTTCCTGACCTCCGCGGAACGCCGCACCATCGCGCAGAGGGTACCCGCGCCCATCAGGAGCACTCCCAGCCACACCAGGTTGATGCCCGGCTTGTTGGTGACTGCGATAGGCATTCCCCAGAATGCGGGGGCATTCGGCAGCTCGAACTCAGCAGTTACCTGCTTGGTGGCTATGTCCACAGCAGGTTTACCATCAGACCTGTCGAGAATGACCGCGCCATTGGCTTCCGGAATCAACTGATTGACCGGAGACATGTCGCCCACCCGGATACCAGGCCGGATCGGAATGCGCTTTCCTTCCGGAGTTATCAGGTCCATGTCGGCGCCCATCGTCGTTCCTTCAGATCCGGGCGTGCCGTCCATATAGAACTTCTTGTAGTTGACGAGGTATTCCGTCCCGCGGATGGGCTTGGTCTCACCCGGCACCAGCGTCGCATTGACGCGCATCAGCTTCGGATCGCTGGCCACCAAGACGTAGAAGTCGCGAAGAATCTCCTTATGGATATAAGGCCAGCGCATAGTCGTCGGACCGGTATTGCCGTCATTCATCGCGAGCTGTTGCGTTTTGAAAACAGGCAAGGCGGCGATAAAGCTTCTCGGATCGGCCTTGCCGGCCTCGGAATCGCCGGAATCCGCATTCGCCACGTTGGCGCCGCCATCGATCGGAGTCACCCTGACTAGGACGGCGTGGCCAAAATCCCACCATTCGCGCCGCTGTTTGTCCTGCAGCCTTGCGGCCTCTTCGGGATCGGTGGCCTTCTCGGCCAATCTCTGCGTCTCGTCGTGCGTCCAACCAACATATTGGATCGAATAACCGAACGGGGTCTTGACCGGTGGCGCGCCTTCAAACAGATTGAATGAAGATGTCTGTTCGTAGACATTCGTTATTACGGTTCCCAGGAACAATATACCGATCCCGACGTGCGCGAGCCAACCGCCCATCGTAACGGTTTTGACGCGAAGGAGCTTGATCGCCAGCCCAATATTCGCAAGGGCCGCAAACACACCCAGAGTACCGATTGCAACGACAAGCGTCCGCGGGGTGCTGATCTCGAACGGCTTTTGCGCCTGGATCAAAGTAAACCAGACGATAAATGCGCCGACTCCAATCGCAGACAGCCAGGGAACGATGACTTTCCAGAGAAACTTATCGACATTCGTTTTGCCCCACGCGAGGAACGGCACGGCTCCCATTAGGACCAGCGCGGGAATCAGCAGGAACGAGCAGACCTTGTTGTACGCAACCGGCAGGAGGACAGCGCCCTTCTTTTCAAGATCGTACGGCATCCCCGGCACGTGGCGCATCCAGGGAATCCATTGCGCCAGTATCGGCCAGGAGGTTCCCAGGAGAACTACAAAGCAAGCCGCGATCATGAGCGTTACGGCTAGAACCATCGCCGTATCTCTCGACAATACTTTGTCAGAGATCGGCCGGCCGGGCACCTTGCGCCAGCGCCACGCCAGCAGTCCAATCCCTCCAAGACCGTAGACCGCGATCATTACCATGAGCAGCTTCAGAGGCTGGCTTTCCAGCGACACGAAGGCGTGAACCGAAAAGTCCGACATCACGCCGGAACGCGTGAGGAACGTCCCATACAGGAATAGAATCCACGCGAGAATCGCCAGGAATAGATTGGTTCTCGCCATGCCTCCGCGGCTCTTCTGGACCACCAGCCCATGTAAGAGCCCCAATCCTCCAAGCCAGGGGAAGAGAGAAGCATTCTCAACCGGGTCCCATGCCCAGAAGCCGTGCCAGCCCTGGGTTTCGTACGCCCAGTATCCTCCCATGAAGAGGCCAACGCCAAGCGTTGCCGTCGTCATGAGCACGTAGGGCATGACCCTCGGCGCCCACGTCTCATACTCTCGCCAGATGAGCGATGCGATCGCATAACAGAACGGCACCGCCAGCGACGCGAAACCGAAGAAGATGGTCGGCGGGTGGATGGCCATCCAGTAGTTTTGGAGGGATGGGTTAAGTCCTTTC
Organism: Chthonomonadia bacterium; assembly: GCA_041487935.1. Lineage (GTDB taxonomy): Bacteria > Armatimonadota > Chthonomonadetes > Chthonomonadales > CAJBBX01 > JBGPOG01. The sequence continues at coordinate 10,966 of JBGPOG010000061.1, forward strand.
CCGTTTGGTATCGGCCACATCAAATCCAGCGGATAATCGTTTGGCCCGGCGCCGCGGTGGATCACGTTAAACGGGCTCAGCCAGACGAGGATTCCGAATAGGAAGCAGAGCACGGAGACATAAATCGGCATCACCCGCGATTCCCACTTGCCGGCTTTCCAGGCGACCAGGCCGCCAATAATCGCGGTCCAAAACGCCCAGAGCACGAAGCTTCCTTCTTGGCCGGCCCAGGAAGCCGCGATGTTCCAGGGTAATTTGAGCGTCGTGTCGGAGTATTCGTAGACGTACTTATACTGGAACTGCTGGTGGTAGACGATCCACATCAGGCGGGCGAACGTAAACACGGCGCTCATGGCGACCAGAGCGAGCGCCGACCGAGCCGCCAACAAGACCTTCCGATTCCCCCGCAACGAGAGCGCATAGAGGACGACGGCTGAAATGGAACAGATCAAACCGGCCAGCACCCCTATTTTGCCGATATCCATTACTTACCCCTGACTGCCGGCGCTTGCTTCGGCTGATCGTTGTACTTCGATGGGCACTTAACGAGCAGGTTGTCGGCCTTGAAAACGCCGTTTTCGAACTTTCCGACCGCCTCCACGCCGACTGCGGTATCGAAGTTCTCAGGCTTTGGCTGCCGATAGATGATGGTCATCCGTTTGTCGCCAACGATCTCTTTCTTGTCGGCGCCGCGCGAGACCTCTATGACGTCGAACCGGAGCTCGCCCTTCGTGGCATCGTATTGGACCGAATCCTTGATGATTTTGCCCGGCACTTGAAGCGTGGCGCCCGGGTGCGCCATGGCCTGAGTGATCGAGGAATGCTGTGCCACGGCCCCGGCGAACGTGAAAAGAGTCACCGCCGCCGTAACCGCTAAGATGACGGCCGCCATGATGTAAGCAGGTTTCATAAGTCGTCTCGTTCCTTCCGCTCGCTTTCCAGCCGGGCCAGCTTCCGGTCGATCCCCAGCAGATAGAGAAAAATCCCCACCCAGACAATCAAGGGCACAATCGCCAGAGTAATCATTTTATCCATAGAATAGCCTCGGAATCGCTTCTCTTCGTGAGATACAATTTTCCCAGCTTGTTGTCGCCGGATTCCTCACTCCGTTCCTAAGGACAAACGTCAAAAGCGGGTCCCTCACAACGACGGTTCGGGATGACGGAATTGCCGGCGGTTCGGGATGACGGAATTGCTGCGTTTTGTCATTGCGTGCAACGTGTTGCCGGCAGCATCAATTGCTCGGGATGGCGGCTTTGCCGTGTTGTTTCACTGGAATGCCGTAACTGAGACACTTCACTAGGCGTACGAGGCCG
>JBGPOG010000062.1:0-12279 GCA_041487935.1 Chthonomonadia bacterium
AGCCTGAGCCCGCCGGTCATGAGCACCGAGCGCAACTTCTGGATGATCGTTTGCGCCGACTCTTCCACCTGGGCGAAATCACCCGCCGACTCCACCGAAGCAAGAGCAAACTCATCGATCAGCTTACGCGCTTGCCGGTGCAGGATGAGGGCATCAGGATGTTGAATTGTATTCATGGAAGCCTCCTTGGAGATGGGATGGTTAACACTTGCCCATTCGCCAGGAGGCTTGCTTACACCTGCCGGTTATATAGAATTCTTTCGACGTGAATTAGTATACAAATATGAGTCGCACAATTTCTGACTCACACGGTTTTTGCACACGTGAGGAACGAGTCGATCAGGCTCAATTGTCATAATTCATTCGATTAATACTACAAAGAATTATGCAAGAAACGATTGACAACTTAACCACCCCATGATATATTCGCGCTATGCAATGTCATGTAGCAGTATTTCGGTTCTTGGAGGCAGTTATGACGGGCATCGCGCGACTTAACACTACGTCTCAACGCAATTCGCAATTAGACTTCTCCCATGCCTGGCCATCTTGGGTAAATCTCTCTATTAACCTACTTGGATTAACCCTTCACTTTCGTCGTGATCGCGCACCACCCAGATGCCGCTAGATGCGCGTCTTGAGACGTGTCGTTTAGAAGGGAGGACACCAGGTGATGACACTTGTTGGCCCACAATTTGAACCGACGGGTGGGCTGAATTTCACTCAGGTAAGAAGGAGGAATGTACGATGAAACGCGGAATGATTTGTACTTTGATAGCTGTTCTGGCACCCCTGTACTTGGCAGCGCGTCCGGCGGTTGCAGCCACGAATACCCTCTATTACTTGGGAACTGGAACTGCTCCGCACTCACTTCGATGGGAGTCCGACATCTATATGTCGGACCCAACGTCTACTTGTAATACGCTGACACATAAAGCAACTATAGGCGGTAACACTTCCGCACAATGGTCCATTCCACTGCCCGGAGGACAATTGCACGGAGGCGGGACCTGGCAGATCGGATACACAGTTGCGTACGTGCTAACAGGCACTTGGGACAACTGGTCGAATGCTGCGGGCAGCACCGGGTCCGTGCCTCCATTCACACCTTGGCAGGCGGCAAGCGGCCATATCTCTCAGACAGTCAATTAAGGTCTGTCGTCAGCCGTTCCGGGGCTTCGCCGCTTACCCAATGAAGCCCCGAGCTTAATCGGATTTCGCTCAGTAAGCGACTTGGGGCTACCAAAATGCGACGATCAATAAAACATCAACTCTCGCTCACACTGAAGATTGTTCTGATGGGATTCCTGTTCTTACTCGGATCCTTCAAGTGCAATGCACAGCGTCAATTATCGCTCTCAGGCGACGTGCGACTCAATAAGCTGGTTACTATCGAGAAAATAGGCATCGAACTAGGGGATTTCCTTGCGTCCGTTGGGAATACCTCGTTAAGTCTAAGCTCGGAGTCTAACTGTACGCATTTGAAGCTCCAGTTGCGGTTGCGCTACCGTCCATTGCATCGCGTAATGGAAGCCTTAGCGGAGCTAGTCCCCGGTAAGTGGATTGCACAACCTAACGGCACCGGTTATATTCTCGCCATGGATGCAGACGCCGTTTCGTACAGAAAGAAGTGGTGGGAACTTTTATCACGCGACCGTGAACGAGCGTTGGAAGCACAAGAAGCTCATATCCTTGCTTCGATGCGTAAGGACGAACCCCAAGTGAGCGAAACCAATCGAACCGAGCCCAGCGATCGCGGTTCAGAAGCTGCGGTGCGCATTACAAGAAACTGGTACCGCTCGCTTCCAAAGCGGCTGCAAGAAGCAATTGCAAGCAGAACTCCGGAAATTGCATTTGACCGCTCCGAAGGGCCGTTCTTTGCTAACCCTTACCCGCGTGAGGGAGCTGTCGCAGTAAGTATGCGCGAACTTCCAAGTGAATCTCAGTCGATGGTCTTGGCGCATGTTCCGAAAGCAAATCAGAATTCCCAGGTTTTCTTTAGCAATACGGGATTTAGCGTTAAACCCATGATCCAATTTGACGATGGAAGTCGAACGGGCCTCGACATGGGTCTGGATGTTGGTCCAGCGCCGGGAATCGAGGCTCTGGGTTTAGACCACCGGGCGCTACCCAAGCTCCTGATGCGGTATGGCAAGAGTGCACCTCCAATCTGGAAGGAACTTGTCGAATTCCAAAATCACACTGTCTGGAAGAACGATCCTCCAGAAACTCAACCTCGTAGATATCCACCGCCGCGTCGGTCGGAAATCCTAAGTTGGATATGTGCGAGGGCGGACATAGATGTCATTTCTGATTATTACTCTCGTCTTGGCGTCTCACTTAAGCCAGAGGAATGGAACAGGAAGACAATCGTCAGCTTAAGCAAGGAGCTTGACCTCAGGGCTGCGGAACAGGACCAAAGTTGGAAAAAGCGAACGGACGGCATATTAATCGTACGCAATAATAGATGGTATCGGGACGACTTGCTCGAGGTCGACAACCGTACGCTCGAGCGATTGCGATCAGCGAGTCCGATATCCCTTGAGGTCAAAAGCGAACAAAACCAACTGGAAACCAAGAGTAAGAGTGATCTCATTCGACCGTTTCTCGATTGGAAAGCCAAAATCGCTCGGAGCATGACGCCGGTTCAACTAGCCAATGGACTGATGCACTTTCATTCGGAAATTGTTCCTCCAAATCCCCAGACGCTTCCCCAAGCGCCATTTCGCCTGATAGCCGAACAAATGCTCTCAGAGTATCGTTCGTTATTGTTCTTCGGTAACCTTAACGAAATACAAAAGAGCCGTGCCCTGAGAGGGCAATTGCCTTTTTTAGCACTTACTTCGGCGCAACAACGAGAGGCGCTTTGGATATGTCCGGAGCTCAATAATCTCGACGTCGCTAAAGCAGCCTTGAGTATCGGTTTGGAAAGTCCGCTAGGATTTCTTATTTTGGGGGATGTTTCATACCCTCCCGGAATTCCCTTCGCCCAGCTGACGATCACAGCCGCTTCGACCCACTAATATGATCTGTTCGCCGCCGCCGAACGAATTGACATAGAGGCGACTTCCAAATTAAGTGCCTAGAATGCAATCGTGTGCGGGGAGCATCTCGTCAAAATAAATTTGGACGCCCTCGCCCACCAAAATCACAATGACGAGGAAACAGTTCCGCCGCTGGACGGAACATCCGAGAACAGCGGCGGCTCAATCCCACCGTCTACTTCTTGTTGGTTTCTTCCGCTTCGACTGGCGCCTTCTCCAGAGCCGCTGCATTGTCCGTCCCGTTAGCAGCGGGCACGTCAATCGCGGCTTTGCTCAACCCCGGTACTTTCTTCATCAGATCCGACAGCTTTAGCCCCGTCATGGCCTCGATTACCGGCGGCACCTGCGCGATGATGTTGGTGACCTCGCCTGTCAGCCGGCTTGCGCCGATTTCGCCTCCGCCCGTATTCACCATCACGATCTTGTCGATCTTAGAAAGAGGGGACGCAACAGCTTGTGCGATCTCAGGCAGCTTCTCGATGAACATCTGCGCCACAGCCGCCTCGTTATACGACTTGTAAGCGTCCGCGCGCTTGGCCATCGCCATGGCTTCTGCCAAACCCTGAGCCTTGATGGACTCGCCCTCGGCAAGACCCTTCGCCTCAACTGCCTTGGCTTCAGCCAGACCCTTTGCCTCGATGGAAGCCGCCTCTGCCATGGCTTTCGCCCGGGTGATATCTGCTTCGGCAAGACCACGTACTTTGTTCGCTTGCGCTTCCGCCTCGCCGGTCTTCTGCACGACCTCCGCCTGGGCAAATCCAGTCATCTTTGCGGCCTCGGCTTGACCGAGGGCCGTCGTCTTAAGGCGGTATTGCTCCGCTTCCGCGACCGTCTGAATGCGCGTTCGCTCCGCTTCGGCGGGCCGCTGGACCGTAGCAATCAGCTCCTTCTCCTTGCGCGCGATCTCCTTTTCCTCGAGCTCAGCCTGTTTGATCTTTTCGATGATCTGTACTTGTACGGACTCTTGTTTAACGGCCTGCTCGGTCTTATACCTTTGCAGGTCGTATGCAAGGTCTGCCTCCGCTTTTTTCTGATTTACGGAAGCCGTATAGTCCTGGACCTTCAGTTTGTAGTCGCGATCCGACTCGGCGATCTTCGTGTCGGCCTCGAACTTTGCCGTCGCGGCCTCCTGGTTGGCCTGGGCGGCTTTGATGGTCGCGTCGCGGTTGGCTTCGGCTTCGCCGATCTGTGCGTCCCGTTTCACCTGCGCGATGCGGGTCTTCCCGATGGCCTCCATGTATCCGCGGCTGTCGCTGATCTCCCGAATCGTAAAGCTAATGATCTCCAGTCCCATGTTTGAGAGATCGCCGGAAGAGACTTCGGCCACCTTCTGTGCGAAGGTCTCGTGGGCCGCGTAGACCTCCTCAACTGTCAGTGTTCCCAGAATTGCTCGCAAATGTCCGGCGACGGTCTGGTAGGCGATGTTTTTGATCTCCTCGCGCGATTTATTGAGGAATTGCTCCGCAGCGGTGCGGATGGAGATGTCGTCTCCCTTTACCTTGATCTGCGCGACGCCGTCCACTTTGATCGGCACCCCCATCTTGGTGTAGAACTCCGGCGTCACGATGTCCAAGGTGATCAGCTCGAGCGACATCAATTGATATCGCTCGGTCAACGGGTTAACCATCGAGCCGCCGCCCTTGACCACGCGGAATCCAAGACGATGGCGCTCGCCGTTCGCATCCGTGACGGTCGCGCCCCTGCCGCCCGAAATGACCAGAACCTCGTTTGGTCCGACCTTCTTATAGAGTTGGCGGTAGATCGTCACAGCGCTCAACAACACAACGAAAACGCCGATAACTGCGCTAAGCACGTAAGTAAGTACATGTAGGTCCATCATTGTCATAGTCCCTCGCGCATGAGCAGAGACGGCGGTTGATCCACTGCGGTCACATACGCCGTGTTAGCATTGATTCTCCGGATACGCACAATCGATCCTACTGCGATCTGTTCGTCGTTGTCCGTTATGGCCCGCAGGGTCTGGCGCGATCCCGCGACCGCATAGCTGATCATTCCGGGATGGCTCCCGTTGATCGGCGCGGTAACATTTGCGGGGAGGCCGATACACTGCTCCTGCAGATTGTGGCTCGTCCCCTCCGCGAATCCGAATACGCGCGTGATCAACAGATAGGAGAGGAGCCAGAGTCCCCAGCCGCTAGTGATACTAAACGCGAGCCGCAGCGCCAGTCCCACCTCCGGGTTGAGCAGGCCGATCAGCGCGCCGGCGCCGCCGAATCCCACGAGGAATCCGGCCACTGACATCGGATTGAGGTATGCCAATAAGTTGAAACGCAGTCCGCCTTCTTCGATACTTCCATGCGCGTGTGGCGCATGTGGATGGGCGTGCGAATCGGTCAGACCGGCATGCCCGTGGGCTGGAGGCGCGTGCACACCACCCGCCGTATGCGCGGCCTCGGCATGACCCGAGATATGGCCTGCCAAGTCTGGCACATGCGGTATGTGCAGCGCGTGGCCGATATGGCTAACGTGGCCGGCAGCGTGAGATAAGCCTCCCATGAAGAGGTTGAATAGGGTATACACCCCGCCCAACATCAGGCAGGCCCAGAAGAAGATATCAAGCGGGTGCAACATGCGCCTCCCGAGCGTTTGATAACGCTCTCTCTCAGATGGAACCCTCCCCAAGCCGGATCGGATTCCGTTTAAAGCACCCTCTGCTTGTATTATATAACATACTGGCGGCTGCGCAAAGCGGTTTCGAAATTGCGTGGTAAATCAAACGAACATTTGAAGTTGAAAGGCGAGCCATGATCCTGGGAATAGATATCGGCGGAACGAAGTGCGCTGTATCATTGGGAGAAGGGGATGGGAGAATTACGGCGCGGGAAGCTCAGGTTACAGATGTGGCAAGCAGCCCCGACGCCATTCTGGAGAGTTTGACAGCACTGGCGCGCAAGCTTCTTCGCGAGGCAAGCGCCGCTGCGGAGAAGTTGGAAGGCATCGGCATCTCGTGCGGAGGGCCGTTAAGCACGGAAAGCGGCACGGTTTTCGAAGTACCGAATCTCCCCGGATGGACCGAGGTACCGATCCGTAAGATATTCGAGGATGCGTTTCCCGGCATTCGCGTCGTCCTGGAAAACGATGCTAACGCGACCGCCCTCGCCGAATGGCGCTTCGGCGCGGGTAAAGGCACCCGGAATATGATCTTCATGACCATGGGGACAGGCATCGGCGGAGGGTTGATCCTGGACGGAAAGCTCTACCGCGGGACGAACGATCTTGCCGGAGAGGTCGGCCACCAGACGATTCTGATCGACGGTCCGGTTTGCGGCTGTGGTAAACGGGGATGTCTCGAAGCGCTGGCATCGGGACCGGCGATCGCGCGCCTGGCGTGGGAGGGCATTCAATTTGGGCGCGGCAGGCGTCTAATCGAAATCGCCGGAGGTAAGTCGGCCGATATTACGGCGCAGCACGTCATCGAAGCGGCGCGCGAGGGAGATCAGTTCTCCCAGAGTATTCTGGCGGACGCCGGAACCTATATGGGAATTGGGATCGCGAACCTGATCCAGATTCTCAACCCCGAGCGCGTCGTATTAGGCACCATCGCCATCCATGCCGGTGATTTTATTCTCGAACCCATCCGCCGGGCGGTCAAAGAGTACTCATGGTCGCGGTCCAATAGCGTATGCGAGATACTCCCTGCCGAACTGGGTGACCGCGCGCAAGACCTCGCCGCGATCAGTCTCATCGACTAGAACACGAACGAGAATACCGTAGGGCGCCGCGACCGGCGAAAGGCTTATAGGGCGATACTCACCAGGCGTTAACGTTATTGAGCGAATAAGCGCCTTTACGCACCTCGGTAAGCAGCGGATCTTCTTCCAAGCTCAAATCCATGGCCAGCAGGCGGCAGGCCAATTCCACGTCGGCGAACGTCGTGTTAAGCGGCGAAGCCTCCGACTTTGCTAGTTGTTGAAACCACCGAAAAACCTGCCTGGGTGTCCCCTCGCCCTCATTAACGAAGTAATCGGCGACTGTATCCGTCATATGTCGCGGCGACTTAAACAGTCCCGGTCCCGTCAGTGTGGGCAGCGCACCCATTCCATGGTCTCCTATTGTCGTAACTATCCTACGGCCGCAAGCTTCGTCTTGGATGCGCGGCCGGCATACTAGATTATGGCAATTGGAGTAAGGAATCAGCAGGCGAATTACGTGCCGGGCCGTAAACCAGGTATCGAAATAGATCGCCGCCCGGCTAAGTGGCATGAAATCATCCCTCACCGGGCGAGCTGTCCTCTGAGCCGCGGCTCATAGCGAGCGAGCCAGGCTTATGGCCTTTGTCTTCCAGCATCAGTTTGGTCAGCTTGACGTCGCGTGGGATGTCGATCGGATATTGGCCATCGAAACAGGCGCGGCAAAACTTATCCTTTCCTAGCCCCACGGCCCGCACTACTCCTCCCAAAGAAAGATAACCGAGGGAGGTGGCCCCGATCATCTTTCGAATCTCTTCCACGGACAGCTTTGCCGCGACGAGCTCACTTTGATTGGCCATGTCGATCCCGTAATAGCACGGATGCCGCACGGGTGGAGCGCTGATTCGGACGTGAACTTCCGCCGCGCCCGCATCGAAAAGCATTTTCACCAGCTTGCCCGTTGTCGTTCCCCGTACGATCGAATCATCCACCATCACGATCTTTTTGCCGGCAAGCGCTTCCTTAAGCGGAGTGTACTTCATTCGGGCGCCGAGATCGCGCATTCTTTGATCCGGCTGAATGAATGTCCGTTGGATATACCGGTTCTTGACGAGGCCTTCGCCGAACGGGATTCGCGATGCTTCCGCGAAGCCCAATGCCGCGGGAATGGCCGAGTCGGGAATCGGAATGACCAGATCCGAATCCGGGCAGGGATGTTCCTTAGCAAGCTCATGGCCCATCCGTCTTCTCGCTGCGTGAAGAGACTTGCCGTATATCTGGCTGTGGCCGGGCGAAGTAGATGAATTCGAAGAGACACATCGCATTACGCACCTTCGGGACCGCTTCGTATTCGTGAAGCCCATCATCGTCGATAACAATCATCTCGCCGGGTTCTACCTCACGTATCAACTGTGCGCCGACAACGTTAAGCGCACACGTTTCTGATGCGAGCACGTATGTTGCCCGTCCGTCGGAAGCGCCGTTGAGCTTGCCGACGCAAAGAGGGCGGACTCCATATGCATCGCGGACACCGATTAGCTTATCTCGAGACATGATGGCCAGCGAAAAGGCGCCTTTAAGATCGCTGATGGCGCGCTGGACCGCCTCTTCGATACAGCTTGTAAAGTAGTGCGATAAGAGTTGGGAAATGACTTCGCTGTCGTTTGACGTGTCGAACGAAAGACCCAACGTCTGGAGCTTGTCACGAAGCTCCGTGGTATTAACGAGGTTTCCGTTGTGCGCGACCGCCACCTGGCCCGCCACCGACGTGCCGCAAAGCGGTTGGGCATTGCGGATGACGCTGGAGCCGGTCGTGGAATAGCGCGTGTGCCCGATCGCAACGTGCCCCTTCAAATGTCGAAGGCTGTCTTCGTCGAAGACCTGGGTAACAAGGCCCATGTCTTTGTGAACGTCGATATGGCGGCCGTCGGAAACCGCGATTCCGGCGCTTTCCTGCCCACGGTGTTGGAGTGCGAACAGCCCGAAGTAGGTAAGCCGGGCCACATCTTCGCCGCGTCCGAATACGCCGAAGATTCCGCACTCCTCTTTCGGGGATTCGGAAAGCGGTGAGGCCCGTAGAATTGGCGAATCAGGCGAAAAAGCCATCTCTTACCAGATCACCGAAACGGCATATTGGCCGATCGAAAGATCGGCCGTGATGATCGGAATATTCTCGACTTGGCATTGTGCGACAAGGATCCGGTCGAACGGATCGCGATGGATTAACGGAAGTGAGAATACCGCAAGGGCATGAACCATCGTAATAGGCAGTTCCGTGAATCCGTTGCGGCGAATGCGGTCAGGCACATATTTGTCCGGAGAATCGGGAAGTGGTAGCTTTCCGATTTGCGCCTTGATTGCTATCTCCCAACCAACGACCGTGCTAATGATTACCTCGTTGGCTGGATCAGAAATTGCTCTCCGCGCCGGCATCGATAGACGTGTATCACCGGTATTCCACCAAAGAAAGGTCTGCGTGTCAACCATGACGGTCATTCGTAGAAAAGATCCTCTATCTCCTTTGGCAGGGGATCGTTGAAATCGTCAGGTACGACGAATAGGCCCTTATCTATCCCAGGAACACGCGGTCTGAGTAGCGGCTTTGTGATGGGGATAATCTTCGCTACAGGATTGCCCCGGTCAGCAATTACGATCTCATCGGACTCGCTTGTGACTCGCTCCAAGAGCCTCGAAATATCCTTCTTAGCCTCTTCAATTGTCACGGTTTGCGTCATCGAAATCGCCTTTCGCTCACTCTTATCTTACCACTTATGGCGACTTCCTATGCGGACTCACATGCTGTCGCAAGCCGTGCCGGCTCATTCTACACGCGATCTGCTTCCATGATCCGTCGAATGGATCCGTTGTAACTGCCGGCTAAACTCGATACCGGCTCATTTACCAGATTCTCCCCGTCGATTGCAATCCTTAGGTTTTCCCCTCCGACGGTGCCGATCCAGTGAGCGCGAATTCCGTGCGACGCGGCAATCCTCTCTAACTGCTTCCATTGCTTTTCCGTTCGAACGGACACAACAATCCGGGACTGCGCCTCGCCAAACAGGATGGCGCTCGGCGGCAGATTTTCAAAATCATCGTATCGCAGCAGCACGGCGCAGCCGACCAGCGCCGGCATCGCGCTTTCAGCCAAGCAAACGGCAAGTCCGCCGTCCGAGCAATCATGGGCCGAGGCCAGGATGCTCTCGCCGATTGCCTCCAACGCGCATGAATGGAGCCGGCGCTCCGCATCCAGATCGATCGCTGGCGGCTTGCCGGCTTCCGTCTTGTGGATCAATGCCAGGTATTCGCTTCCGCCGAGCCCGCCGGTTGGATCGTTATCGCCACGGAGCATAACGAGAATATCGCCCTCATCGCGAAATGCCGATCCGCAGCGGCGATTGACGTTTTCCAGGATGCCCAGCATTCCAATAACCGGGGTCGGAAAGATCGCGCCATCGGGCGTTTCGTTGTAGAAAGAGACATTCCCGGAAACCACGGGCGTGCCGAAGGCTTCAGTGGCAGCCGCAATGCCTTCGACCGCGCGCTTGAATTGCCAGAAGCCGATCGGCTTCTCTGGGTTGGCAAAATTCAAGCAATCGGTTACAGCCGCAGGCCGCGCTCCCACGCACGCAACGTTCCGAGCGGCCTCCGCCACCGCGATCATCCCGCCTGCGTACGGATCCAGCGCGCAGTACCGGCCGTTACCATCGGTCTTGACGGCAATGCCCTTATTGCTCCCGCGAATCCTTAATACCGCGGCGTCCGCCTGTCCCGGCCAGAAGACTGTCTGGGTCTGGACCATTGAATCGTATTGAGTGGTTACCCACTCTTTCGACGCGATCGTCGGCGACGCGAGCAGCCGGTGCAAACAGGAGGTGTACGTAACAGATCTCTCAGAGTTCAGGATCGAATCCGGCTCAGGCAGACTTAACGGATCGAATGCCTGAGCGCGCCTGGCATACTCAGGCTCGAAAGCTTGAAGATGATATGTCGGGCAATCGTCTGTGAGAGCCTTCGCGGGTATCTCAGCGGCAATGTGATCCCCTTCTTTGATGCGCACAATTCCGTCATCCGTGACGCGCCCGATGACGACCGCATTGAGCCCCCACTTCTTGAATACGGCTGAGACTCGATCCTCCGAGCCTTTCTTGCAGATCGCCAGCATCCGCTCCTGGGACTCGGAGAGCATAATCTCATAGGAACTCATCTGGGCTTCACGGCGAGGGACTTTGAGCACGTCGATCTCCATGCCGGTCCCGGCCTTTGACGCCGTTTCGCAAGTTCCGCACGTCAAGCCCGCCGCGCCCATGTCTTGAAGACCCACGATGCAGCCGGTTGCCAGCGCTTCGAGCGATGCCTCGATAAGCAGCTTCTCGGTAAACGGATCGCCCATCTGGACGTTGGGTCGCTTGCTCTCAGAGTCCGGACCGATCTCGACCGATGCAAACGTCGCACCGTGGATTCCGTCCTTGCCCGTGCTCGATCCAACATACAGAACAGGGTTGCCCACTCCCTCGGCCTTCGCGCTGGCAATCTTGTCAAGATTCACGATGCCTACCGCCATCGCGTTGACCAGCGGATTGCCGCTGTAGCAACTATTAAAGACGACTTCGCCCGCCACGGTCGGCACGCCCACACAGTTGCCGTAGTGGGCAATTCCATCGACCACGTGCTCGAACAGGTAGCGATTCCGGACCGCTTCTTTACCATTGCCTTCGATCGGGCCGAAGCGCAGGCTGTTCAAACAGGCTATCGGCCTGGCGCCCATCGTGAAGATATCGCGAAGAATGCCCCCCACCCCTGTCGCCGCGCCCTGGAACGGCTCGACCGCGCTGGGGTGGTTGTGGCTCTCCATCTTGAAGACGATTCCGCGTTTATCGTCCAGAGGAATAACGCCGGCGTTTTCGAGCGCGCCTTTCTCTTGAGCCTCCCGATAGGTCTTGAACAGGGAAAGCACGGGCCGCGAGTACTTGTAACCGCAGTGCTCCGACCACATGACGGCGAACATGCCGAGCTCGGTCGGCGATGGCTCACGTCCCAGAATTCCGAGGATTCGCTCGTATTCCAGGTCGTTCAACCCCATATCGCGGTAAATCTTTGGATCGATCATTTCGTGAAGGATGGAGATGGAAGGATGAAAACGAAAGGCGCCGACATCCTGTTGGGCAAATAGAACACAAAAAGGGAAAAGGCCGGTGGCGAAGCGCCGCGAGATCTCCTTTTCCCTCTATCTCAACAATTATACCCAGGGCGGCACTCTTATTAGCGGTCAAGGAGACTTGCATTTCGGCGTCGTTTGTGTTAATCTATGCGTCCGTGAGTGATATCCCGATTCACAGAAAAAGGATGATTAACATGCCCGCGTATTTGGACCGACGAAGTGCCACACGAACCAACGACAGACGGGAATATCACCCGGCAGGCCAGTCGCTGCAACTATGTGCAATCACCACTCGCGAGGAGCGCTAACCCAACAACCGGATTTGACGAGCAGCATAATCGATCAAACCGTGAGTGGCGGCCTCTTCCGAGGTCGTCATAAGTTTTTTGTGGAGCAATAGAGATGAGCCTTAAGTGGAGCTGCACCA
>JBGPOG010000063.1:0-12183 GCA_041487935.1 Chthonomonadia bacterium
AGCACATTATTCATGTTATGCGCAACTCCGCTGGCGAGCTCGCCAATCGCGCGCATCTTTTCGGATCGAATCAGCGCGTCTTGCGTCTGCCGAAGTTCTTCAAACAGGCGCGCATTTTGGATCGCCACGGCGGCCTGGTTGGCAAACGGCAACAATCCTGAGACATCGGAGACAGATATCGGACGATCGGTCATAAGATTGTCCACGCTCAAGAAGCCTACGATGTCTCCGGACGACCTCAACGGAATCGTCGCGTGCGAGTGAACTCCGTATAATGGATGGTCTGAGGGAAACGAATACTGCAAAGCCAGGTCATCCGAGATAGAGTAATCGACGTCGCCCCTGACCACGGAAGCCGCCGGAGTTTGCATGATTTCTTCGGACGTAAAGTGGACGGAGCTTATATCGACAGCATGGCCTTGCCGGTCCGTGCCCCAGGCTCCATGGACCTCCGCCGTGATTCGATCTACCAGGAACACGGCGGCGCGATCGAATCCGCCGGCTTCCGCAATGGCATCGCGCACCATTCGCAAGATTTCGTTCAGGGCAGTACTCGAAGTGATCGCTGCGGCCAGATTCGCCAGACGCTGCTGCCGTTCGAGACTGATCCTCCGCTCTTCGAGGAGCCTGACGTTATAAATTGCAACTCCTATCTGGTCGGCAAACGAAAGGAGTATGCGCACGTCCTCGTCCGTTATGGGGCGGTCAGTGATGAGATTATCGACCGACAACCGGCCCAGAATTTCGCCTCCGGCGCGAATGGCAACCATGGCATGGGCGTGTACGCCGTACATTTCGTGGTTCGGGGTGAGCCCGTAATACTCGGTAAAATCCGGAGTGAGAATGAACTCCGCCTCACCGCGCATAAGCCTTGCAAGCGGGTCATTGCCGGTGAGAACGACGGGAAGTGCGATCGATTCTTCTCGAAGGGTGCGTCCTTCGCGATCTGAACCCCATGATCCACGGAGAACTTTCTTGCGCTTGTCGTAAAGATACACTCCCGCCCGATCGAACCCGCATGCTCCGACGACGGCTTCGTGGAACATCCGCAGAATCTCTTCGAGCGCCGTGCTCGCACCAATGGCCGCCGCCAAGCCGGCCAGCCGCCGCTGACGTTCCAGGTAAATCGAGCGTTCGCGCAGCAACTTGGCATTCTGAATGGCGACGACCGCCTGCTCCGTGAACGGCATGAGCGCCTTGATGTCTTCTTCGCTAAACGGCCGGCTTGAGATCAGGTTATCCGCGAACAACATTCCAACAAGCTCACCATCCGCCACAAGCTCAACGATCGCGTACTTCCGAAACACCGGTTCGGATAGCCCGGAGCCCTCTTCCGTATAGCCTTCAGCAATCCGATAAAGAGATCCCTCGCCTTTAGTTGCCGGCCCACGCCAGGCCGACACCGGTATAACGATCTCGTGCTCGCACCGCGGGTTTCCGAAACAATCTGTGCCCCACGCGCCATAGGCCATACCGTGCTCGACACGATAGACTCCAGCTCGGTCGAACCCGCCCGCTTCGACTACGGCATCTCTTACCAAACGAAGAATCTCGTCCAGCTCAAGGCTTGCGTTAATGCCGGCTGAGATTTCCATCAGCCGGCGTTGGCGCGTCAGCATCAACTCGCGTTCGCGAGTCAATCGGCTGTTCTTGATTGCTACGGCAGCCGGTTCGGCGAGGAGCAGCAATGGCTGCAAGTCGGCCTCTGAAATTGGGCGGGCCGTGATGAGGTTATCTACCGATAGCAGGCCGACGAGTTCACCGTTTGCGATCAATCCGACGACCGCGTGAATCAAGTTCTTGGTATGAGTCACGTTCGGAAAGTCTTCCGAGGGCCATTCTTCGATGTAGTATCGCGATGCACCTGAGCGTAGTTCCTGCACACCTGAGGACCAGCCCTCAAGCGTCTGTGTGAGGTGCCTTTCGTCGCGGAGTCTGCCGTGAGCATCCGTGCCCCAGGCTCCCAGGATCTGTTCGCCTGCCATCATCCACATTCCCGCTCGATCGAATCCTCCAAAATCGATTGCAGCGTTGCGAACCATCAGCAGCACGTCTTCGAGATCCAGGCTGGCGTTGATCGCTTTTGTGATTTCCATCAACGTCCGATAGAGGTCGATCTGGCGCTCATCGTCGGTGCCATATAGATTCCTAGCGATCTTCGCGCGGGTTGTGTGAGTGGTTTCGGATGGGGTAATCATGATTAGCCAGACTGACGCCGTCAAATGGCGGTAACGCGCGTCCGTACGCGGCGGTCGTCGGGGAATCCATGTGGAAGGTACACGAAGTAGGAACCGTTGCCGGATGGCATGGTCCATCGAAACTGAACTTCAGAAAACGGCGGATCCGTTTGCCTGCCGCTTGCCCGGAACGCCCGGCCTACCCGAACAACAAGAGGATCTGTGGCTTGCTTAGTGATGGGAATATCATTCACCCCGGCGAATGCCGCAAGGAGCCGCCGAGCGCGCACGGGGAGATCGCGATAGGTTATTCTGATGCCGCCAGGTTGAAATACATCGTTGCTCCGGTTCACTGGCGATAACGAGGCCAGTCGCAGCAATTCTGGAAAACCGCTCAGCGTTGATTCATCCGCAAGCGGGGTTATGAGAGATGCAATGCCGGCGATCTGATGCAGGGTCAAGTTGTCCATGCGCATCAGGTCCGCAACGGACGGATCAGGATCTCCCTTCTTAAAGCGGTCTGCAAGCGCTTTATAGAATTCTTCCGGAGCTTCATATTGGCGCTGTAGGTAGTAATCTCGCTTTCGAAATAACAATGTGTTCCCGCGCTTCCACCAGAGATAGCCCGGTGAAGCGCAGAGATTGTCCAGGCTCGAAATGGGGGAATTCCCGGCGCCGGCGCTTTCAATCATAGCCGAGCTTACTGAGCCGCTTCGGTAATAATCCGCAAGGACAGGCGCCTTCGTTTCCGCGCTCAGTTTGCGGAGCCGATCGGCAATTGCGGAACCTTCGCTCTGAGCGCCGCGGCTGACTGACGACGCCGGAAGCGGCCCACCGGCAAGCGCGTGCTGAGGATCGTATGGATCACCGTGCGCAGGCAAAATCCACGTTGAGCGCGAGTCAACGGTTCCCACGGCAATCCCGGTTTGGCCTACTTTGAATACGAGCTGATGGCGGCCCGCCATTTTGCGCAGCCGGAAGCCAATCCCGGTGTTTCGCAGTTGATCCTGAGACGGAATTTGTATGTCCACTCCCGGGTTGTTGCGATGCTGGCGAGCATGTTCCTGGAGCCGGGCAATCAACGACGACATCAGAGTGTCCGCAGCCGCCTGCTGTTGGCGGCTTAACGCATTATAGGGGATGGATATCTTGCGATTGGAGAGGAGTTGATTCTTCTGGTCATGGCTCAGCAAGCTGTAAAACTGAAAACCAGTACGGCAATTCGGGTCGCTAAGCGAACGCCGGAATGGGTCGTCTTGCGGCAGCCTCGATAACGCTTCTTCCGAAAGACTTAGGCCATTGACAAACTCCTGCAGCCGCGATCCGACGGCGCCGAGGGCCAGTTGAACTAATGCAGCTTCACGGGTTCGAGCCTTGAGGCCGGAGTACAATTCATAACGCGCCAGCTCACCGGATGAGGTTCGGGACGTTTCCCAAGAGTAGTCGAAGAGCGCGGCCAAATCGCTTAACAGCTCGCCAAGCGGACGCCTGTGCGAAAAGACCACGATTTTGTCGATTGAAGCGTCCGATCGCGTCGAAAGGCTGACCTCCGTCTTCGCCGACAGCAGCGCCAGAAGCTCGGGCAGCCCTACTCCTTCAGCGTCTACCGAAACCAGTTTTTGCATCCGAGCGTCATCGCTCCAGGCCGACTGTGCCCGGGCAGACGGCGAAAGCACGGCGGAAAATGCAGTTGGGCCGAGCGCGATAAAGAGTTTTATGGCGCGCCAGACAATGGCCGTGAGCATGATTCACTTCCGGTGGGAATCTCAACGCGAGTGCGCGCAAGGAGGGCGCCGGCACGCCGTTGTAGAATCTGGTATCCAAATCGCGCCGAGGCGGCAATCAGGAATCCATCGAGGGGTTCCGCTATGGGCGAGCAATCGGAAACGGCGCGCGGCCGGCAATGGAACTAAGAGTATCTCGCGAACTAGTGCAAATTCTTGTAACGGCATTAGCTTAACCTTAGTAGCCATCTGTTGACAAGATGTACTGTTGTCTGGTAGACTCACGCCATCTATCCAACCAAACTCGCGCCAAACCTGGCTATCTCACCCCCATGGATACCGATCGACTAGTGACGCCCATACGTTCCGAAGAGGATGAGAGTGAGCTCACACTGCGCCCCAGGCGGCTCCGCGAGTTCATCGGCCAGACGCGTCTGAAGGATAATCTCCATATCGCGATAGAAGCCTCTAGGAAGCGTGGAGAACCGCTGGATCACGTCCTCTTCTACGGTCCGCCTGGACTTGGCAAGACGACGTTGAGCCTCGTATGCGCCAATGAGATGGAGTCCGGCATCAAGACGACCTCCGGCCCAGCCATCGAGAGGCCCGGCGACCTCGCGGCGATCCTCACTAACCTCGATAAGGGCAGCATCCTCTTCATCGACGAAATCCATCGGCTTAGCCGCGTGGTGGAAGAGATCCTGTATCCCGCCATGGAGGATTACACGCTGGACATCGTCATCGGCAAGGGTCCGAGCGCGCGCACGATGCGGCTGCCGCTTCCGCCGTTTACGCTGATCGGCGCAACCACCCGCGCGGGCTTGATCTCGTCGCCGCTTCGCGACCGGTTCGGCATCCACCAGTATTTCGAGTTTTACACCATCGAAAACCTGACAACCATCGTTCGCCGCTCCGCCGAAATCCTAAAGATCGAGATCGAAGCCGGCGGCGCCGAGGAGATCGCCCGCCGGTCTCGCGGAACGCCACGAATTGCGAACCGGCTGCTGCGGCGGTGCCGGGATTACGCGCAGGTCAGGGCCGATGGGATCATCACCCGGCAGGTAGCGGACGCGACCATGGAAATGCTGGAGATCGACGACCTGGGTCTCGACGATTTCGATCGTCGATATCTAAGGACAATGATCGAGAAATACGAAGGCGGGCCCGTGGGAATCGAGACCATGGCGGCAGCCATCGGCGAGGAGCGCGACACCATCGAAGACATGTACGAGCCTTACCTGCTGCAGCTTGGATTTCTGAACCGCACCCCCCGAGGACGCTGCGCCACCAGGCCGGCTTACGAACATCTGGGGATTGGGTTCAATCGGCGGAGCGATAACGGCCAGGGTGTGTTGATCGAATAGCATCGAGCAATTCGAAGACACGTGAAGCGTATTCGTTCCATCAACTTACATTTCTCTCGGATCGCCGAGTGAAGGCTCAACCCACACCTTTGGAGTACATCCAAATGCGCCTACTAATGGCCTTAGCACTGTTAGGAGCGACAATGACCGGTGACGCGCAAACCGCCGCTATCAAACCAGGCGACAACTTCGTGGTCGACGGCATTCCGCCCATCCCGGCCTCGGTCGCGGAGCGAGTCGGCAGATATGTCGAGTTCCGGGCAGCTTTGATTAAGAGCTGGCATTCTACCCGGCCCGAGCTCCTGATCGGCACGCGGTTTGCCGATACGATGCAGCTTCACCTGGTCAAATTCCCCGGAGGCGACCGTCGCCAGCTCACATTCTACAAAGATTCCGTAGGCGCCGCAACTTTCAATCCCAACGGCGGCGAGTACTTCCTGTTCAGCAAGGACGTGGGCGGAAGCGAGTTCGCGCAGATATACCGCTTCGATCTCACGACCGGCGATATCACGCTGCTGACCGACGGCAAATCCAAGAACGACATGGGGGTCTGGTCGCGAAACGGCGGCCTGTATTCCTACACCTCGACCCGCCGGAACGGCACGGACGCCGACATATACGCCGTTAATCCCTCGAACCCGAGATCCGATCGACTGGTCGCACAGGTAACTGGCGGGGGCTGGGGTCCTCTCGATTGGTCGCCGGATGGGTCCAGGCTTCTCGCGCAGGAGTATCTTTCGGTGACGAAGAGCCGGCTCTGGGTCATAGATTCGGCATCCGGGACGAAGAAGGCGGTCACTCCAGACGAAGAAGTGGCGTACGGCGACGGCAAGTTCAGCGAAGATGGAAAGGGCGTATTCGTCACCACGGACAAGGATTCGGAGTTCCACCGCCTGGCGTATATCGATCTGTCGACCGGGCAGTACTCTTATCTGACAAACCAAATCAAGTGGGACATTACTGAGTTTGAAATCACGTCGGACGGGAAAACGATTGCCTTCCTTGCCAACGAAGAGGGGGTCGGAACGCTTCATTTGATGTCGTCGGCGACCCGTAAAGAAAAAGTCGTCCCAAAACTCCCTGCAGGCAGTATTTCGGGCATCGTGTGGCACAAGAACGGCCGCCTATTGGGCTTCAACCTGGATTCCGCCAGGTCGCCCTTCGATGTCTATTCGCTCGACGTCAAGTCCGGGAAAGTCGAGCGTTGGACGCAAAGCGAGACCGGCGGGCTGGTCACGAATGGTTTCCAGGAACCGGAGCTTATACACTGGAAGAGTTTCGATGGACGCACGATTTCCGGGTTCCTTTATAAGCCGCCCGTAAAGTTTAGCGGCAAGCGACCCGTCGTCATCGATATCCACGGCGGGCCTGAGGGCCAGTTTCAGCCCGTATTCCTCGGCAGGTACAACTACTATCTGAACGAGATGGGCGTCGCGCATATCTTTCCGAATGTTCGCGGCTCTATCGGGTACGGCAAGACGTTTGTAAAGCTCGACAACGGCTTCCAGCGCGAAGATTCGTACAAAGACATCGGCGCTCTGCTCGACTGGATCAAAACGCGGCCCGATCTCGACGCCGACCGGATCATGGTCACCGGCGGAAGCTATGGCGGCCACATGACGCTCGCGATCTCCTACCTCTACAGCAACAGGATCCGATGCGCGCTGGACATCGTTGGAATGTCGAACCTGGTAACCTTTCTGGAACATACGGAAAGCTATAGGCGCGATCTCAGGCGAGTGGAGTACGGCGACGAGCGAGACCCGAAGATGCGGGCGTTCCTGGAGCAGATCGCTCCCCTCAACAACGCGGATAAGATCAAGAAGCCACTTTTCGTAGTGCAGGGTAAGAACGATCCTCGCGTTCCCTACACCGAGGCCGAACAGATCGTCAATACTCTTAAGAAGCACGACACGCCCGTCTGGTTCTTGATGGCCAACGACGAGGGCCACGGTTTCGCAAAGAAGAAGAACGCGGATTTTCTCTTCTACGCCAAAGTGCTTTTTATGCAGGAATTCCTATTAAAGTAGTGAATAAGAGGTGCGCTTGAGCATCGGAGCAATCAATGCGCCGCTAAACGAAGCATGGTTCCGGTAGGTCGCGGCCGCCTTCACGCGCGGTCTCGGTACGTCGCCGGGTCTGCATTGGCTTCATCATCCAACATGACATCAAATCGCGTCTTCCTCACGTAGCGGGTCTCAAGGGATGTTTGTATCTTGTAATCCATTTCGAGAATTCGGGCTTCGTGTCCATGAGAATCTCCAAAATCGCCTTGCGGCCACTCGCTGAGAGATGAGCGAACCCCGGCGTCCGATCCCGACCGGTAAGAACCTCGAACAGCCGCCGGTAACAATACTCCTTTGCCGTCATAGGAAGCGCATCGAATGCCTTCGAATAGATAAGATAGCTGCAGGAGTACTTCAAGAGCCGCCGCCGCAAATCCAAATCCCTCAACGAGCGGCCGAGCTTGTCTCGCGGACCATGTTTGGGGAACTCTTCCGCAAAACCGGATGTTCCAGAAATCGCGCTTATGAGCGGTTCCGCTCCGGAAAAGAGCAGCCCCTTGACCAATGGCTCACACGCGCGCGTGATTTCAAGCCGCGCTTCGACCTCACGCTCCTCTTCGTTCCTGGCGCCACCGTCCGCCGCGGCATTGTTTCTATATTGAGCCAGTCTTATCTCGTAACTAGCTCTTGAGATCAGGTTCTGGACGGAGGTCTGATGACCAAGAACCATCAGCGCGACAATGTCGCTGTGCGGCGTGAGATAGGCCGGCGTTTTCAGCAGCGGCCTTAGGTCCGTGATGTTCGAGCCGCTCTTGCGGTCGATCGCCCCTTCGTCGTTTGCGGTGTGGTTTCCCATGTGGAGTTGCGCGCCGCTCTTGCCTGTGACGTACCACCCACCCCAGCGTTTGTCCATCGGGCTTGCGTCGCTGGTCAGGAAACTCTCCTCGGTCGCGAGCGGCCCTCCATCCGGCCCCGTGTATATCGACCGCATCAGGTGCCCGGGAAATCCGCTTGTGAGGACGGAACCGTGGCACAGCAGGCACTCTTGCGCCTGGCGCTCGAACCGTGGAGGCCGCGTTTTGTCCTGGGGCAGAACGTAGTAGACCGGACCCAGGCGAGGGTCCACGGAGGCGATCTCGAGCGCGGGAGAGCCGGGCACCCATCCAATATACGTGCCGTCGTTGAAATAGAGCGCACGAGGCGTCTCGGGAGAGATCAGTTTTCGCTGGACGCTGGTCTTCGAGAACACAAGCATCTGTGAGGATTGCGGTATCTTGAGCGTCTTGAGTAAAGATGCAAGGAATCCATGCTTGACGTCGAAGGATAGCTTGATCCGTCCGCTATCGATTTGACGCTGAAGCCGGGTGATTGAATCGTCCGGTTTGGAAGACGCGTAGCGGATCGGTGGATCATCGAATTCGAAGTGAACCTGCGCGCTGCCCGCTTGTTCCGCCAATCCGGCGTGTACATTCACTTTGGAACCCAGCAGCGGAGTCGCCGCGAAAACCGTGGAGCTGAATGGCAACCCAAATGCGAAAATCGTTAGAAGTAGTTTTCGTCCCACGTGCCCTGCTACATCTTCCCGAGGCGCCGGACATGGACTTCACGCATCTGTTTTCTCGGTACAAGCCCGTTCGCCAGCGAAGAAACGCGTTATTGCTGCACCGCCCGGCACCCCAGTGATATCGACAGGTTTACAGTACCACAACCGCTGTATCGCACCGAAGCTCTTCAGGCCGGGATCTTCATTGAAGCCGAACACATTCCGAGTTGTCTGAGTGCGCTCGTTCGCCAACGGCGCCGAGAATAATCGTCCCGATCGAAAGATAGGAAGAGCGCCCTGACGGGCAGAGAGCTGCCATGCGTTGTTCCTCTTCGCCATGCCGTCCCAGACCATTCATTCAGTTAGCAGTGACTGTCGGCGCTGGTCCTACAAACCGGCATTAGTACCGGCGCCATTGCCGGTACATTTCATGGATAAATCGAATGATCACAGCCATTCAGCTCGATCGTCAATTTCTCACGAATGAGGGGGTCGTGAAATGGCTTTTACGTCCAGGGAGCGGCGTGTCGAGGTAAACTGGCATCTCCGCGCCGGTCACGCGGCCCTGGGCACAATCAAAGGGCATACTCTCGACGTAAGCATCACTGGATTTAGATTCTCGTCGCCCGCACCGTTTTCCATCGGCACGATCTTCGAGGTCGAACTTCACGTTTCATCCGGCGTCTATTTCCGGGCAGTGGCGAAGATCGTGCGAGATTGCGGGAAAAGCGTCTCGGAGTACTCTTACGGCGCTTCGTTCGAGACGCTGAATGAAGGTGGCAAGCAAATGCTGAACCAATTCCTGCAAACCGCCAGAAAACTGGAATGGACAGGCGTTTAGGCGGCGAACATACGGGATATTCAGCCTTATTGCAAAAATGAGCCCGTCGAATTCGTTCGGCAGGCGGGCTCATTCTTGAATGCGGAATGACGTCAGGGTTTACTGCGCGTCGAGCGCTTTCTTGATGGCGGTCACGACGTCGGGTTTCATCGGGTCCTTCATGGCCGGGAATCGGGCGATGATTTCGCCTTTACGGTTGATCAGGAACTTGGCGAAGTTCCATTCGATATCGCCGCCAAATTTGGGATCGGTCGTCTTATCCGTCAAGAACTTGTATAACGGATCCTGCCCCTCGCCCTTGACCACGATCTTGGAGAACATCGGGAAGGTCACGTTGTACTTGCCGGTGCAAAAATCTTTGATCTCCTTGTTGCTGCCGGGCTCCTGCTTGCCGAATTCGTTTGCTGGAAAGCCGAGAATTGTAAAGCCTTTGTCCTTGTATTTCTCGTAGAGCTTCTCCATGCTGGCATACTGCGGGGTATTCCCGCAAAACGAGGCTACGTTCACCACCAACAGCACGTCGCCCTTGTACCGTCCGAGGTTTACGGCCTTGCCGTCGATGTCCTTCATCGGAAAGTTGAGGGCCGGCGGCAGCTCGACCTTCACGTTCGGATAGGCCGCAACCTTCGGCGCCGCGTCCGGGCCATTGCTCTCAGGGGAAACCCCGGCGAGCTTGGATTCGAATACGTTGTCGAAATCCGAAAACGACTTGTTGTGCGCCGCATAATACAGCCCTCGGAAATTGCGGGCCTTCCCCGCCACCACGTGGCAGTAGACGCAGTTAACGCCTTCCTTCTGTGCATACTGCGGCCGCGCTTCCGATCGGCCGGCCAGAACCATCGCGCCGATTGCCACCATCGCGGCAAACGACCGCACAACGTCAAACCTCATGATTTGCTCTCCTATTGTAAATTGTAAAGATGCAGTGCAGCCAGGTCGCTGCAAGTTTATTGACGCATTCCATACGCAACAGTTACGTGAACCGATCACAGATTCCTTCGCTAAATCCGAACATGGCCATACGCAATTGGCAATAATGTGTCGCCAACCGATCGTAGGGATGACGCATTCGGACAACAAACCGTGCCGGAACGCGCATACATGTCGCCCGAATGCTTCATCCTTACCTCCAAAACCGTGCGCAATCACCTCAAAATGGCTGGTGCTCTCCGAATAGCAGATGTCCTTCGAACGGCCTCCGCGTTGCCTCGAACCGCCGCCACTTCGCATGGCCATCCGAATAGACGTAGTTACTGCCCTCACTGTGACGCCTGGCTGCGATAGCGGAAGGATTGGCAAGATCGTCCGGCCCTGAAGCAACCTCGGTTTCTCCGAACCATGGGTGATAGTGAACGTCGCAGAACTCCGTTCGCCGCTCAGCAATGTAGATAGATGCCGCGGGTTCGCTGATTTGAGAAAGGGTAGCGCCGAAAAGGTAGTAGGCGTTCAATACGAAACTGCTCAACGGTCCCGGAGGCGGACCAGGCTCACCTCTCATGCAGTTGCCGGCGCTGTCCAGCACCAACTTGCCATGCGGGTCGGGATCGGAGGGGCATACATAAAGCTGAGCTTTGCTTGTGTCCTTACTCCCTACATAAGGAAGGATCTTATCAAATGGCGACCCGAAATCGATCTCTTCCAATTGTCCGGTACTGTCATCCACAACCGGGTTACTCGTGCCCGGATGTTCCTGCGGATACGTTTCGTCATAATCCTGCAAATAGAGCATTAGGGCCATGCCAACCTGCCGCCCGTTGGAAAGGCAGCTTATGGCGCGGCCCTTTTCCCGCGCCTGTGCAAAGACCGGGAACAATACCGCAGCGAGGACGGCGATTATTGCTATTACAACAAGCAACTCGATGAGCGTGAACGCGCTATCGTTGGGGCGCGAGCGAAGACGAGCGTGCATGGGTGCAACCTCCTTACGCGTGAAAGTTCAGGGAACTTCTGAAACGGTCACGCGAACCGAGGAGGCTGGTCAAGAGGTGAGGCGTGGTTGACGACGTCACCGGCGCCAATGAAATCGCGCCGAATCTTAATTTCGGGAAATGCAAACGCGCGAATAGCGCGCCCTGGGAGAATCGACAAAGGCACAGAAACAGACGTCGAGGCGGTCGCGCCGTGCGAGCAGGGGCTAAGCAAACAAGAGGCGAATCCGGGTCGCCCGGTTTTTGCGGCAGAATTCCCCGGACAGGCAGTCATCTGGCACTGCCCAGTCGGGCAGCAGCAGGCTTTGGACACTGGCATCTGTAAGCGCGAGCCATTCACGGCGATCTGCTGATGCGGGTATTGCGGCCACAACGCGATCACGAGAAGCCAGCTAGTGACCAGTCGAAGTAAATTGAAACGCATACGCTCGCCTGTTCGGGCAGAACTGATCTCCGGAGTCGTTCGATTCTACCCCGTAGGTCTAGGTGCGGCGATTGTAGCGCCTTGGCGTAACAGTTCACGATCCGTGGGGTAGGGGTGAAGCATTCGGGTTAGCGGTTGGCGGGTTCCAATACATTATGTCGTCCGAATGCTTCACC